>CAIWXH010000105.1 GCA_903916565.1 uncultured Oscillochloris sp.
GCTGAGGGCTGAGGGCTGAGGGCTGAGGGCTGAGGGCTGAGGGCTGAGGGCTGAGGGCTGAGGGCTGAGGGCTGAGGGCTGAGGGCTGAGGGCTGAGGGCTGAGGGATGACCGCGCTCGGCGCTCGGCGCTCGGCTCTCGGCTATCGGCTATCGGCTATCGGCTATCGGCTATCGGCTATCAGCTATCGGCTATCAGCTCTCGGCTATCGGCTATCGGCTATCGGCTATCAGCTATCGGCTATCAGCTATCGGCTATCGGCTATCGGCTATCGGCTATCAGCTATCGGCTATCGGCTATCGGCCCTAATCCGCCGCCACTGGCACCACCGCCGCTGGTGCCCGCCCAATGTTCAGCGAGAGCAGCGTGGCGATGAGGGCGAGCACGCCGGCGGCGAGGAAGGCCGCGCCATAGTTGCCCGTGACATCGCGAACCAGCCCGCCGAGCCACGCGGCCAGGGCGGCTCCAATCTGGTGCGCGCAAAAGACCCAGCCGAAGACCGTGCCGCTGTTCTGGCGCCCAAAGGTGTCGGCCACCAGGGCCGAGGTCGGCGGCACCGTGGCGATGTAGTCTAGCCCGAAGAGGATGGCGAAGAACGTCAGCCCAAGGGGCGTGTCTACGAAGGGCAGAAAAAGCAGCGAGACGCCACGGAACCCGTAGTAGATCGCCAAGAGCTTACGCGGGTCGTAGCGGTCGGTGAGCCAGCCAGAGCCAAGCGTGCCCACAAAGTTCATCATGCCCATCACGGCCAGGGCGCCCGCCGCCGTGCCCTGGCTGATGCCGTGATCAACTGCGTGCGGCACCAGATGCGTGCCGACCAGCCCATTCGAGGTGGCGCCACAGATAAAGAAAGTGGCGGCGAGCAGCCAGAAGGTCGGCGCGCTGACGGCGCGAGCCATCACCGCCAGCGCGTCGGGGCGCGGCACCGGGGGCGGGGTCTGGCTTAGCCCGAAGGGCGGCTGGCCCACATCGGCGGGGCCGTCGCGCATCAGCAGAAAGACCACCGGCAGCAGCACGGCGGCGGCTCCGGCAAGCACATAGCTGGCCCCGCGCCAGCCAATCAGGCTGACAATCCAGACAATCGCTGGCAAAAAGATCAACTGGCCCGCCGAAGATGCCGCGCCGAAGACGCCCAGCACCATGCCTCGGCGGGCGTAAAACCAGCGGTTCGCCACGGCAGTACCCATCACTGCGCCGACCAGACCCGTCGCCACACCACTGGTGGCACCCCAAAAGAGCAGCATCTGCCACGGCTCACGCATCAGCGCGCTGGCGACCATGCTCAACGCCATCAGCACGAGGCCGCCCAGCATCACCGCCCGTGGGCCGCTCCGGTCAACCAGCCACCCGGCCAGCGGCCCCGCGAAGCCAAAGAGCAGCAGCCCCACCGAGACCGCCGACGCGATGAGCGTGCGGCTCCACCCCATGTCCAACTCAAGCGGCACAATCAGCACGCCAGGCGTCGCCCTGATGCCCGCCGATACCAGCAGCGTCGCCACGGTGACGCCGACCACGACCCAGCCATAGAACAGACGCCGCTCGGAGCCTGGCTCCATACAATTCCCCCCACAAACAGTGCAACCGCGATGGTGCTGTAGGCAGTATGCGCCCGGTAGGCGCTAGGCGCAAGCGTGATGGACGCGCTGGGGCGGTTGCAACGTTGCCTTTTACCACTCACCCCCGGCCCCTCTCCCTCAAGGGGAGAGGGGAGATTCTGCATCAGGAAGCGTTCGGCTCCCCCTCTCCCGCTCAGGGAGAGGGGGCTGGGGGGTGAGGGCTGGCGCGGCAACACGCCATTGCAACCCTCCATGTAACACACACACCGTTTCTTGACAGCCCCTGAGCGCCATGGTACCATCCCCGCGCCACCGTGTATCGAACTACATCCCCCAAGCGGCCACGGCGCCGCTGATGCGCTGGTTGCCCCTACCCAAACAGGTTGGGCACGCGCCGGGCGTGCTGATACGCTCGGCCTGAACCCTGAACCCTGGCACCTGAACCCTTGTCTACGTGAGGGATTGATGGCCCCACTGCTTGAAGTGACCAACCTAGAGACTCACTTCCACACTCAGGACGGGGTGGTCAAGGCGGTGAACGGCGTCTCGTTCCACGTTCAGCGCGGCGAGACTCTCGGCATCGTCGGTGAGTCGGGCTGCGGCAAGAGCGTGACCTCGCTCTCGGTGATGCGGCTGATCCCCAGCCCCCCTGGCAAGATCGCCGGGGGCCAGATCCGCTTCGATGGCGACGATCTGCTCCAGATGAATGAGCAGGAGATGCGCCACATTCGGGGCAACCGCATCGCGATGATCTTCCAAGATCCGATGACCTCGCTCAACCCCGTGCTGACCATCGGACGCCAGATCACCGAGTCGATTGAGCTGCACCTCAAGCTCTCGCAGCGTGAGGCCGCTAATCGGGCCGTCGAACTGCTGAATATGGTCGGTATCTCTGGTGCCGCTAAGCGCCTCGATAACTACCCGCATCAGTTCTCCGGCGGCATGCGGCAGCGCGTCATGATCGCGATGGCGCTCTCGTGCAACCCCGAGCTGCTGATCGCCGATGAGCCAACCACCGCCCTCGATGTGACTATCCAGGCCCAAATCCTTGAGCTGATCAACCGGCTCAAGGAGCAACTCGACACCGCCGTGATGATGATCACCCACGACCTCGGCGTTGTCGCCGGGATGACCGACCGGGTCACGGTGATGTACGCTGGCCGAGTCGTCGAAGAGGGTGCCACCGGCGAGCTGTTTGCGAACCCGCGCATGCCCTACACCATCGGCCTGCTGCGCTCCATCCCGCGCCTCGACGCGGGCCACGGGCAGAAGTTGACCCCCATTCGCGGGCTGCCGCCGAACCTAATTGACCTGCCCGCAGTCTGCCCCTTCAGCCCCCGCTGCGACTACGTCGAAGAGCGCTGCCTCACCCAGGTGCCCGAACTGCGCTCCGTTGGCTCCGACCACCGCGCCGCCTGCCTGCTTGATGTTACGATGGAGACGCCCATCCCCGAGCGGAAGCTTGAGGGCGTCGCCGCCTGAGCGTAGCCTAGGACATGGCGGCGGAAATGCGCGGCAGGTTTGGTACCACGAAGCGCACGAAGGTCACGAAGGCCGAACCGCTTGCTGCTACGCTCCGTGCCTGACGAGAATGACCGCACAATCCGACAGGAACTTCCAGAAAGTTGTCCTAGCGGCGTGTCACTGTGAAAGAGCGCGATGACAACAACAGCAACCAACCGTGGCGGCGCTGAGATCCTCATCCAGGTCAAAGACCTGGAGATGCACTTCCCGGTCACCCGTGGCATCATCTTCCAGCGCCGCGTCGGCACCGTGAAGGCCGTTGATGGCCTCAGCTTCAGCATCAAGCGCGGCGAGACGCTCGGCCTCGTCGGTGAGTCAGGCTGCGGCAAGAGTACGACGGGCCGTGCGATCCTTCAGCTCTATCGCCCCACCGCTGGCGAGGTGCGCTTCCAGGGCACCGACCTGACGAAGATCCGTGGCGATGAACTGCGGAAGATGCGCCGCCAAGTGCAGATGATCTTCCAAGACCCTTACGCCTCGCTCAACCCGCGTATGACCATCGGCGACACGATTGGCGAGCCGATCCGCGTGCATAAGCTGCGTCAGGGCAAGGCCGTGCGCGAGCGCGTCGAGGAGTTGCTCGGCCTCGTCGGTCTGAACCCCGCTTTCGCTAATCGCTACCCCCACGAGTTTTCTGGCGGGCAGCGCCAGCGCATTGGCATCGCTCGCGCCCTTGCCGTCGAGCCGCAGTTTGTGGTCTGTGACGAGCCGGTCTCGGCGCTTGATGTCTCGATCCAGGCCCAGGTGGTCAATCTGCTCGAAGAGCTTCAGGCGAAGCTCGGGCTAACCTACCTCTTCATCGCCCACGACCTCAGCGTCGTCAAGCACATCTCCGACCGGGTCGCCGTGATGTACTTGGGCAAGCTGGTCGAACTGGCTGAAGGCCCCAAGCTCTACGGGCAGCCGCTACACCCTTACTCGCAGGCGCTGCTCTCGGCGGTGCCGATCCCCGACCCCAAAGTCGAAAAGCAGCGCCGCCGCATCATTCTTGAGGGCGATGTGCCCAGCCCGCTCAACCCGCCCGCTGGCTGCCACTTTCACACGCGCTGCCCAATTGCGATTGAGCATTGCAAAGAGGACGAGCCGCCCTTTATTGATTACGGCGACGGCCACTTTGCCGCCTGCTGGCGCGCCCACGAGTCGGGCGAGCTGATGCCTGCAGTCGCCAAAAAGCAGGCCGAGGCCGCCGCCGCCCGCATTCTCGCCGACATCCGCAAGGTCAAGGGCGCCGCTGCTTAACCGCCTGTGGCGGTTGGAATGACTCAGGGCGGGCCAAACCCGCCCTGCCCCTTTTTAGTGAACCTCGACACCTTCCATTGGCTACGCTCCACCGACGGTCAAATGCTGCTGGCCGAGCTTGCTGAACGCACCTTCACCGAGGCCGACGCGCTGCGCGAGATCGAGCGCCTACGGCGGCGCGTTGCGCCCGAGTTGGCCCGCGCCGCATTTGAACTGGCCCTGCTGCGCCGCCGCGCCCGCGTGAAATTCCCCCAGGCCGACCGGCTCTATTTCACCCGCGAGGCGCTTGAGCAGGCCAGCGCGACCTCCGTGGCGACCCATCGCGCCGCCCGCTTTGCCGACGGCCACTACCACCACATCGCCGATCTGGGCTGCGGCGTCGGCGGCGATGCGCTGGCGTTTGCCGCCGCTGGCGTGACCGTGACGGCGGTGGATCGCGACCCGCTGCGTTTGGCGCTCTGTCAGGCGAATGCCGCCGCGCTTGGGCTGGCGGAACGAGTGTCCACCCACGCGCAAGATCTGCTGGCTGAACCGCCGCCCCTGGCCGATGCGCTCTTCTGCGACCCTGGGCGACGGGCGGGCGGGCGTCGTCGTTTCAGCGTTACGGACTACGAGCCGCCCCTGGCTCACGTCCTGCGCTGGCAGGCGCAGACCCCTGCGCTCGCCGTGAAGCTTGGGCCTGGGGTTGACCTGGCTGAACTGCCCGCCGACGCCGAGGTTGAGTTCGTCTCGCTCAACGGCGAGCTGAAGGAGGCGACGCTCTGGTGTGGCCCCTTGGCGCAAGTCGCCCGTCGGGCCACGGTGCTGCACACCGCCGCCGACGGTGCGGTCGAGACGCATACGTTGCTCACGAGTCACACCGGATCATCTCCTTCATCTCTCGTTCTTCCTCCCGCAGCCTTCCTCTACGAGCCTGACCCGGCGGTGCTGCGGGCGGGCCTCGTGACCGATCTGGGCGCACAGCTTGGCGCGGCGCAGCTTGACGCGCAGATCGCCTACCTGACCGCCCCGCAGCACACGGCGACTCCGTTTGCCCGCGTCTGGCCGGTGCTGACGTGGCTGCCCTTCAGCCTGAAGGCGCTGCGGGCGCGCTTACGCAGCCTCGACGCAGGCGCGGTGACGGTGAAGAAGCGTGGCTCGCCCCTCGACACCGACGCGCTGGCCCGTCAGCTCAGCGGCGACGGTGCGCGCCCACTGGTCGTCGTGCTGACTCAGGTGGCGGGGCGGCCCGCAGTGCTGATCTGCGATCTTATGGTACAGTAGGCCGATGGTTGCGGATTTTCGATTTTCGATTGCAGATTGCAGATTTGCCGCAACAGGACGCGATGTGCGTGTCTGGTCATTCTGAGCGCAGCGAAGAATCCCGGTCGGGAGCCTTCGCTGCGCTCAGGGTGACAGCATTCCTTATGCGCTACTGGCTTTGCGCGAGCATCCTCCGGCTTCAACTGGCGTTGTCCTCACCTGCCCTGGTAACGCATGCAGCTTAGTTCCGCCGCCCGCCGTCGTGGTCTGATCGCCCTGTTGGCGACCAACTTCCTGATGTACGGCGGCTTCTTCATGGTCATCCCGCTTGTCTCGGTCGTCTATGTCGAGCAGCTTGGCTTTGCCGCCGCCACCGTGGGCTTGGCCCTGGCGCTGCGGCAGTTGCTTCAGCAGAGCCTCGCGATTGGCGGGGGGATGCTGGCGGATCTGGTGAGCGTGCGGGCACTGATTGGAGTCGGCGTGCTGGTGCGCGCCGTGGGCTTCGTCAGCCTGGCCTACGCCAGCACACCGACGCTGCTCTTTCTGGCGATGGCGCTCTCGGCCTTTGGCGGGGCGCTTTTCGACGCGCCCAGTCGGGCGGCGATGGCGGCGCTGACTGATGCGACGAACCGCGCCCGCTTCTTCTCGCTCAACGGGGTGGCGACCGGGCTGGGGATGACGCTTGGCCCGCTGGTCGGCGCCATGCTGCTGCGCCTCAACTTTCAGACCGTGGCCCTGACGGCGGCGGTCTGTTTTGCGTCCATCAGCGCGGTTGTCTTGCTGCTGCCGCCGATCCGGGTGGCCCAGGGCCAACAGCGCATCGGCTACGGGCTGGGGCTGGCCCTGCACGACCGCACCTTCCTGCTCTTCACCGCGCTGCTGATGGGCTACTGGTTTATGTGGGTGCAGCTCACACTCAGTCTGCCGCTGACCGCCGAGCGGCTGACCGGCAACAGTGACGCCGTCGGCGCGGTCTATGCGCTCAACGCCGGGCTGACGGTTGTCTTTCAGTACCCGGTGCTTCGGCTGGCCGAGCGCCACCTGAAGCCGCTGCCGATCCTCATTCTCGGGGTCGCCCTGATGGCCCTTGGCCTGGGACTAGTGGCGACCGCCGACAGCGTGCCCGTGCTGGCGACCTGCGTGGTGATCTTCACGCTTGGCACGCTGCTCGCCACCCCGACCCAGCTCACCGTCACGGCGGCGCTGGCCGACGAACGCGCCCTCGGCTCGTACTTCGGCGTCAGCTCACTGGCCCTCGCCTTCGGCGGCAGCCTGGGCCATCTGGCGGGCGGGCTGATGACGGACGCGGCCCGCGCCATGGGACAGCCCGCCCTGCCGTGGCTCACCTTCGCCCTCATCGGCCTGGGCAGCGCCATCGGTATGGCGATGCTCGCCGAGGCGCTGCCGCGCCGCCATGCCGCATCACCGTCGCGGCAAGCGTTGCGCTAAGCCAAGGTTTCAGGTGCTGGGTTTCAGGTTTCAGGCCGAACGCCGCACAGGTCACGAATACCCGCATAGCGTCGTGCAGCGTCTCATTCGTATTCGTAGACGGCGCGGCATGGACTTCTTTGAAAAGTAGTGACTCTACCTATGACCACCCTTCAGGCTCCGCCCACCTTCAGCGGCCACGAAACCTTCGCCCTGCGCGGCGGCTGGCTCAAAAAGGCGTTCGATCTGCTCGCCGACTGCCCCGATCTCTTTGGGCGCGAGGACGCCTTTGTCTTGCTTGGCGTCGGCAAGAATATGGCGAGTTCGATTCGCTTCTGGGGCCGCGTCTGTGGCGTCTTCGCCCGCGACGAGTTGGGCAACTACACGCCGACCGCCCTCGGTCACGCGCTGCTTGCCGATGACGGCTGGGACCCGTATCTGGTGACCCCGGCGGCGCGCTGGCTGCTGCACTGGCACATCGCGGCGCGACCCGAGGCCGCGTTTACCTGGTTCTACGCCTTCAATCTGCTGCGCGGCGGCGAGTGCAGCCCCACGCAGCTTGCCACCGAAATTCAGACCTATGTGGGCGAGTATGGCTGGAAGGTGCCCTCGGACGCGACGATCAAGCGCGATGTCGAGTGCTTGTTTCACACCTACATGGTGCCTGACGCCCGCCAGCTTGCCGCCAATGTCGAAGATGCGCTGGCATGCCCGCTCAGCAGCCTCGGTCTGCTGCGCCAGAGTCTTGGCTCGCGCAGCGCGTATCTTGCCAGCGGCCCACAGCCAAGTCTGCCCGATGCGCTGGTCGCCTGGGCGACGCTCGCCTTTATGCGCGCAAGCGGCCAGCGCACCGCCGCGTTCACCGACCTCGCCTACAGCCCTGGCTCGCCCGGTCGGCTCTTTCGCCTGGATGACGATGGGCTGCTCAGTCGCCTGCTTGCACTGGCCGATCTCACTGGCGGCGCGCTGGTCTATAACGACCAGGCGGGCATTCGGCAGGTCTATTGGCAAGACGGCGACGGCGACGAACTGGCGGATGCGCTGCTGCGCCGCACGTTTGCGGCGTAGCGCTAGGCAAGTGCGCTACGGCACTGGAGGATCGCCGCGTAGCCAAGGCTTCAGGTTTCAGGCTTCAGGCCGACCGCATCAACAAGCCCTGCGCGTGCCCAAACTGTAAAGCAGCCACGAACCTTCGCCGACGCTCCTCAGCACCATGCCGCCAAAGACCTGTCAGGTGCGGCACCTGACAGGTCTAGGGGGTTGCTCCCGACGCCATTGGCCTGTCGGCCATCAGCGCTCCTGGCGATAAGCGTCAATTTCAGCCTGAAGATCGGTCTCGCTTAGGTCGGCCTTGGCGGCGACCGCAAGCTGATCGAGCAGTCCAAAGAATTGTTCGGTGCGCCGCCTTGTCAGTTCTGTCCGTAGCAACTGCTCGATCATCGGGGCCGTCAGCAAACCCTGGGTCGTCGCCTCATTGGCTAAGTCGTCGGGCAGATTAAGGGTCAGATCAATGAGTGTCATCGCGCCCTCCTCACTACGCAGTGCCTCGTCATGTCATCACTCTAGCAGTCCTACAGGGGTTGTTTCGCGCCCGCCCGGTGGCTTTTAGCCACGGGCTATGTGATGCGAAGGCCGCCTGCACGGCCTAGATGAGCCTGCTTCAGCAGGCTTCGCCAACCAAGAGCCGGGGGCTTTAGTCCCCCGGCGGGCGACTTTGCAATCGCCCTGACGCCCCTACGCCCCGCATCCCTCGTTTAGAACTAGCTCAACCTTGCGCTCACGATAGGTGAAGATAGCGGACGCGCCACCCTCATAGTAGTGGCTCGCCAGCACAAGCTCTAGGCTGCCATCACCATTTAGATCGAGCAGATCATCTAGCTCGTACGTGCTTGGCGCATTGAACGTGGCTGCCTGGGGATGATATTCTTCAGCGACAACCACTGGCACCCGATCCTCGGGTACCACCACCACCAATGAGTAATCGCCAGCAGCCGCATCAGCCGGGGAGGTTCCCGCTGCCTTGCGCGTAGCTGCGACAACACGCTCAATGCGCCCATCGCCATCCAGATCGGCAGCAAGCACCTGCGTGAGCAGCACCTCAGGCTTGGTGATGCCATGCGCTTTGAGCAGCTCCACGACAATGTTCAGCAATTGCGTGTCCTGGCGATCTCCCGCAACAACCGGCACTGGGCGCGCATTCCAGCCCGGCCCAACCGCAACCCCTGCGGTAAGCTTTGGGCTCATGGTCACATAGTGGGTATAGCGGCAGGGGTCGTAGTTCGGATTTGGCGTAGGCCGCGTTCCCGTCGCAGTGGCAAGCGTCCCATCCGGCACGTAGATTGTGTAGACCTCACCGCCAGCCATGAGCCGACCAGCATCAATGGGGGCAACCCAACGCCCATCGCGGGAAGCTCCCAGCAGCCAGCCGTTGGCAAGATCGACTATCGGCACCAGCGGGCCTGCGCCTTCGGCAGCAAGCGGGCTTCGGCTAAACAAGCGCTCCCAAGTCTGCACGCCGACCATCCCATCAACCGCCAGCGTATTTCGCTGCTGAAAGCTACGCACCGCCAGTTCACTCTGCCCCCCAAAGAAGCCATCGGCTGGGCCAAGTTCGCTGTAGCCAAGCGCCAACAAACGCTGCTGCACCGCCTTGACATCATCACCCTGCATGGTTGGCGTCTCAAGGTGGAGCGTGCGCGTGATTGGATCGGGTTCCAGCGCTGCCGCTGCTTGCTCAGTTGGCGCGGCTAAGACCGTCGCCTCGGGTTGGGTCGGTTCGGCGGTCAATGGCAATGGCTCGTTCAGCGGCACCACCTGGGTTGCGCGTGCGCTGGTGGGCCGCAACGCGGGCACGTTCGTTGCCACTAGCGTGGCAGTTGCTCGCGGGGCTGGCGGTGTGGTTGGGGCTGGCACAGGTGTTTGGTTTGTACAGGAGGCCAGCAGAATGGTCAGCAGAAGCAGAGAGAATCGGTGCATAGACAGTCTTTCTTTCGCGCTACGCGCTGCCTCGTCACCGCGTCACTCTAGCAGTGTGAGTCCGTGGCGTCAATTGTCTGCTGCGCCAACCCTCTCCCCCCCTGCCCCCTCTCCCATAAAGGGCGAGGGGGAGCCGAACGTTTCCTGCTGCGGAATCTCCCCTCTCCCCTTGTGGGAGAGGGGCCGGGGGAGAGGGGTAAAGGGCGGCGTCGCCTCAATCGCCCTACGCGCCCGCAATGGTATAATTCAGGCCGTTCGCCAAGGTTCGTGGATACTTTATCGTTTGGGCGCATGCATGGCTTGCTGATGCGTTCGACCTGAAACCTGAAACCTAGCACCTGAAACCTTGTCTTCGCCTCTGTCTGCCTACGCGAAACGCCACGCCCGCCCCAAGCATTTGAGGATCTACGATGACCATTCCGCCTACGCCTCCGGGCGCCGAGGCTCGCTACACGCGCTCGATTCATCTTCAGCGTGACTTTAGTAGCCGCGCTAGTCTCGCTGGCTATCAGGTGACGCCCCTAGTCATGCAGACGATTGAGCGCATGCTCGCCGCGCTTGAGCCGGAGGCGACGGGCCGCGCCTTTTCGCTGATTGGCCCGTATGGGGCCGGTAAGTCGGCCTTCGCCCTGTTCCTGGCTCACTTTCTGAGTGGTGCCGAGACGAGTCGCCGCAAGCTGGTGCTGGAACATGCCGCCCAGGATTTCCCGCAGCGCTCCATCTACAAGGGGCGCATCTTGCTGCCGATGCTGGTCAGCGGCAACAATAGCTCGTTGCGCCATGCCGTGCTGCACGCCGCCCATAGCGCGCTGCTGAAGCTGCCCGCCGCGCCGAATGCGTTGCTTGATGCGCTTGTCGCCGCCGCCGCTGACCCCGAGGTTGACCCGCAGCTTGTCACTGATCTGATTGAGCGTGCGGTGATTAGCGCCAGCGAGGACAAGCGCTTTAGCGGCGCCGTACTGCTGATTGATGAACTGGGCCAGTTCCTTGATTACGCCGCTCGCCACGACCAGCGCGATCTCTTTCTGCTTCAGACGCTCGCCGAGATGGCGGCCCGTAGCCGCAAGGCGTCCTTTCTATTCGTGACGATTTTGCACCAGGCGTTCGACCGCTACCTGGGCACGGCGGGCACCACCAAGCGCGCCGAGTGGCGCAAGGTGCAGGGGCGCTTTATTGATCTGCCCTTTCTGGAGCCAGACAGCCAGCTTCTACGCATGATTGGGCGGGCGCTTTGCCCTGAGGCTGACCGCGCTGCGGCCCCGCGTGTCGCTTGGGCGTCCTTGGTCGCGCCACAGACTGAGGCGCTTGGCCTGCGGCCCACCGACCTCGCGCCGGGTGAATGGGCGCAGCTTGTCGCGCAGGCGTATCCGCTGCACCCGACGGTGCTGGTGGCCCTGCCGACCCTCTTTCGCCAGCTTGCCCAGAACGAGCGCTCGCTCTTTGCCTTTCTCACCGCCCAGGAACCCTGGAGCCTGCCTGACTTTCTGCGGATGACGCCGCCCGCTGCCGACGGTGCCCTGCCGATCTATCGGCTGCCCCAGCTCTATGCGTATGTCGAGGCGACCCTTGGGCCGAGTCTCTTTGGGCGCGCACGCGGGCGCCGGTGGGCCGAGCTTGCGGCGCTGCGGGAGCATCTGCCCGACCTCACGCCCCTTGCCGTCGAGGTGCTAACCGTTATTGGCACGCTTGGTGCGCTTGGGCAGCAGCGCGGCTTACGCGCTGGGCTGGAACAACTCACGTTTGCCCTGCGCGAAGCTGCAAGCGATCCGCAGGGCGAGGTTGCGGCGGCGCTCAAGCTGCTGAGTGACCGGCGCATGATCGCCTATCGCCGCTATCGGGCCAGCTATGTGCTGTGGGAGGGCAGCGACCTCGATCTCGATGGGCTGCTTGAGGCCGCCCGCCGCAGTATTGGCGACCAAACCAGTCTCGTGCGCCTGCTGCAACAGCAAGTGACGCCCACGCCCCTCTTGGCGCACCGCCACAGCTACCGCACCGGCGCGTTGCGCCATTTCACGACGCAGTTTTGCGACCCCGCCGCGCTGCTGGACTCCCATACACTGCCGCCCACTGCCGATGGCGCGGTCTTCTACATCGTGCCCGCCGACGACGAGGCGCTTGCGCGTGCCCGCCATTGGGCCGCAGACCCCGCCCGCCTTGAGCAGCCCTGGCTGATTGCGGTGCTGCCTCAGCGCGTTGAGCTATTGCGCGACCTGCTGCTCGATGTCGCCGCGCTGCGCCACGTGCTTGCCAACCAGCCTGAGCTTGAGCACGACCGCGCCGCCCGCTTTGAGCTGACGGCACGGCTTGATGAGGCCAGTCAGACGCTTGATCAGGCGCTGGGCGAAATCTATGGGCCGGGCACCAGTCATTGGTACTGGCACGCCAAGCCCGCGCAGGTGGCGAACGAAAAGCAGCTTGATGCGCTGCTCTCGCGGGCCTGCGACACCACCTACCACGCCGCGCCGCAGCTTTGGAATGAGCTGATCGTGCGCCGTGTGCCCTCGTCGGCGGCGACCAAAGCCCGCCGCAATTTGGTCGAGGCAATGCTCGATCACGCCCACGAGGCGCAGCTTGGCCTTACGGGCTACCCGCCCGAGCGGGCAATGTACGAGAGTGTCCTCCGCAAGAGCGGCATTCATCGCCAAGAGAGCGACGGGCTCTGGCGCTTTGGCCCGCCAACCAACGCCGCGCTGCACCTTGCGCCCGTGTGGGACACGATGCAGACCTTTATTGAAACCAGTGCAGACGGCGCCCGCCCGCTTGGCGATCTGTACGCTCAGCTTGCCGCGCCGCCCTACGGCCTCAAAGCGGGGCTGGTGCCGCTGCTCTTTATGGCGGCCTACATGGCGAACGCCGGCCAAATCGCCCTCTACGAGCATGGCAACTATGTGTCCGTGCCCGACATCGCCATCTTCGAGCGCTGGCTTCGCAACACCAGCCAGTTCAGCCTGCGCTACAGCCAGGTCAGCGGGGTGCGGGTTGCCGTGTTTGAGCGGGTCGCCCGCGCCTTTGCGCCCAAAGCCTTATTGAAGGATGGACAGGCGGCGTTGAATGATGCGGTGACGCCGCTGCTGCGCTTTGTGGTCAGGTTGCCCGCCTATAGCAAGCAGACCCGGCGGGTGAGTGCGCTGGCGCAAGCCATTCGGCGCACCATGTTGGATACGCGGGCACCCGACGAGTTGCTCTTTGTGCAGTTGCCGCACGCCTGTGGCTTGGCCCCGTTCACCGCCGACGACGCGGAAGACGAGACGCACTTCGCGCAATTCTTTGCCGCGCTACGCACTGGGCTAGATGAGCTTCAGTCGGCCTATCAGAATCTCGTGGTCGAAGTGCGCGAGACGATCCAGCACGCCTTTGGTGGCCTGACGAGCGAAAGCGCGGCGCTAAAAGCTGCGCTAACCACGCGCTACCGGCAGATTGCGGCAGAGACGAGCGACACGCAGCTACGTGCCCTTGGGGTGCGCCTGGAAAACGCAGGGCCAGACGACACCTGGGTCGAGAGCGTCGCCGCGCTGGTGGCCCGCAAGCCACTCAACACATGGCACGACGCCGACGTGCAGAGCTTTGAGACGCAGATTTCAGACCTGGGGCGGCGCTTCAAGCTCATTGAACAAGTCGCAGTGCTGCGCCACGTGCTACCGCCCGAGACGCCCGTGTTCCGGGTCGGCATCGCCGACGCACAGAACGAGCGCAGCGTCGTCGTCCACACCAACGGCCAAACGCCCGAGCGTGACGCGACCCGCAGCACGCTGCTCAAAGCGCTTGAGGACGCTGGTATCCTGACGCGCGAGCAGCAGATCTTCGCGATTGCCGATGTGTTGCGTACGCTTGTCGGGGCC
>CAIWXH010000106.1 GCA_903916565.1 uncultured Oscillochloris sp.
CCTGCGCCTTCGCCAGCGCGGTGGCGAGTTCGTTGATCTGCGCGCTCTGTTCGGTGCTCATCAGGGGGTACTCCGTGCAATTAGGCGAACAACTCGTTCACTTCGTCTTGGGCGCTCTTGCCGCCCCGCGCACTGCCGAAGGTGGGCTGCAGCGGTGCGGTGGTGCGGGTGTTGGCCAGGCGGAAGCGGCCCGCTGCGGCGCGGGCCCGTGCCCGGCCCAACAGGTCAACCGCGTCCAGGTGCCAGCAGTCACGCCAGGCGCTGCACGCGCAGTGGGTGGCCCGGACGTAGTAGATCGTCCCTGGCAGGGTGGCGCTTTCGACGCGCAGCCGGTCGCCGTAGATCGCGTAGACCTCTTGCTCCAACAGCCAGCCCCAGGCGCGGGCGAGCCGGTCGAGGCGCTTCGTATCGCGGGCGTGACGGGCATACGCCTCGTCCACGACCTCGCACAGCGCGTCGAAGATGCTGACGCGGGTGACGACCTCGGTGGGCGTCTCGGTCGTCTCGGCGAAGGGGATGATTTCGGTCGTTGTGTCCAAAGCCCAACTGAGCGCGGCGGCCAGCTCGCCAGCGGCCTCGGGGCGCAGCGCCTCGCGCCCGCCGTGGTGTTCGGCAATCGCCTCGACCAGCGCCTCGGCGGCAGCCGACAGGGCGGGCTTGTCCTTGGCGGCAATGGCGGCGTCCACCTGGGCCTGGGCCTCCCACGTCTCGCGCCCGCCGGGGACGGCCAGGGCGGCATCCTCGGCGGCGTTCGCCGCCATGGCGTCCTCGGTATCGAGTTCATCAAGGGTGCCAACCGGCTCATCTGTGCCCCACGCCTCGGCATCTGTGGCGTATGCGGCCTGGGCCTCGCTGAAGGCACGCTCGGCGCTGGCCTCGGTCACCAGCACCGGGGGCTGGTGGCTCAACAGAGCGTAGACGTGAGCGTCGAGCTTGGCCTGGGCGGCGAAGGAGGTCATCTCAATGCTGATCAGCTTCCCGTCGTAGTAGCACGGGAACGCCCGCATCTCAGGGTCGTAGAAGTAATCCTTGCCAACGGGGGCGGGCTGGCGGGCGATGGGCTGGCGGGCGAGCTTGCGGGTTGCCATTGCGGTGGGTTCCTGTGAGTGACTAGCGAACTTAACTTCGCTCTCAGTATACCGAACTAAACTTCGCGTGTCAAGCGTTTTACGAAGATTTCTTCGATATTCGTCAAAGCCCCGGCGCTCGTAAAAGTCCACTACCAGCGACCGCAGCCGGTTGCCCGTGGCGATGGTGGTCATACCGCTTCTGCCCCTTTACGGGCGTCTGCCATCAGCGCCGTAATAAGATCAGGGTTATCCGCAAGGACAAGGAGTAGGCGCGGCGGGCCTTTCTTCTTCCACTGCTCAAGACGGCGACCCGTCATGCGTATCCGCTGTGCGCGTTCCGAGTTGGTCGTGCCAAGCCGGTCAACAGCGGCCATAAAATTTACCAGTTGCATACGACGCTCCGAACTATTCTTCAATGTCCGAGTGCATTGTAGGCGAAGTTTAGTTCGCTTGTCAATAGCCGTAGCGAAAATGGCTTCGTTGGAAATTTATTTCGTTGCGCGGTATAGTGGATGTATGAGCATGGAAGCAGTTGCACGCTATCTAGCCACCTTGCGAGAAGGCCAGAAGCTCTCCCAAAAACAAGTGGGGGATGCGGTCGGGGTTTCAGATCGCCAGGTGTCGAACTGGGAAAAGGGCGAGAACCAGCCTAAACTAGGCTATGTTCCTGCCCTACGTCGGATGCTTGACGAGCTTACGGAGGTTATGGCTGTGGGTTCGCCGTCTGAGGCGCTGCGGCGTCTGGTGCGCTGTGGGGCGCACACGTTCGGCCTGAAGCCTGAGCGCCAGCCGCGCCCGCGCAAGCTGGAGGGGCTTCGTGACGCGGCGTAATACAAAGACCACCTCTCTGCAAGGTGGCCTTTGTGCGGCGGCTACTACTCGATTTCAAGACAGGGTACAGGGTAAAGAGCTAACACCTGCCCTCCGATTATACCGACTGTTGAACAGAATGCAACCACAACCGGCGCACCCGCGCCCCCAACTGGCTCTTTCACCCCACACCCAACCGGCGCACCCGCGCCCCCCGCTCACCCCGAGCGCGCGCGCGGTGCTTGCCCGCATCGTGGCCCTGATCGCCGCCGAACGCGCCGCCCAGCGCAGCACGAAGCCGTAGGACAAACGAATGCCCTCACCAGGACGGCTTCTGGTGAGGGCCAAAGACAATCAGCAGGCGGGATGCAGGCGCCCTGAGCCAAGTATAGCACCTGCTGATTGAAGGGATGCGAAACAATGTCCACACCGAACCAACGCCCGTTCATTCGCTCAATCAGTCTCTATCTCGACTGGCTCACCGTTCGCCTTGAGGCGCTGCCCAATGGCCCCCGCCGCGAGGCGCTGAGTCGTGACCGCTGGCAGACCGAGCGGCGCTATGTGGCATTCACGAAGGCGGGCGCACGATGACACACACGCCGCGCCCCTTCACCCCCAAGCAAGCCGCGCTCCACTTACACAAGCTGGGCGCAAACGTACTCCCCATCGGTGAGGGCAGCAAACGCCCGACGATGAAATGGAAAGAATGGGAAACCAAGCGCCAGCCGTCGCAAGCGGTTGAC
>CAIWXH010000107.1 GCA_903916565.1 uncultured Oscillochloris sp.
CCCCGGAAAATGTATGCCTGTCGCGTGGTGTACAGCGCGACGTTATACAGATTCTTGGAGGCAAAGGCCGCCGCATCCAACGCCGCAAAGCGTGGGTCGGATCGGTTGATGCGGGTGTGTTCGACAAGCTGCATGGAAGGGGTCTTCAAACAGATGTACGCATAGGCACAGTATACCAGAAATGGCGCTTTTCCGCAATAGAACGAGATAAAACGCTATGAAACGCAATAGTTCTTATGAACGCGAATGATACGTGCCAGCTACAGAATTCTCGCATGCACGATCATGATACAGTGGACAATCATAGCACAGATCTGGTCACACCTGCCAATGCGCCGAACCCGATGGCATGGCGGTTGCAACGTCGCCCGCTTATGGGCTGCAGCCCCCGACTGGATCGTGCGAAGCCTGCCTTCGCAGGCTCATCCGCCCGCTTCAGTTGAGTGAACGGACTAAACTATGCTAAGATCCCCGCGTCCAGTGAGCCGCAACCGATGCGTTGTGAATGGAGCGAATCTTGTTACCAGCGCTTGACCGTGTGCCAGCAAGCCCTATAGGTGGCAAACCGCCCCGCCGCTATTATCTTGACTGGCTGCGTGTGATCGCGGTGAGCCTCTTACTGATCTACCATGCCAACCTGATCTTTGAGCCGGACATGTGGTGGATGATCAAGAGCGACGAGGTCAGCCCCCTGATTGGGCAGTTCGACTACATGGTCAGCCAGTGGCGCCTGCCGCTGCTCTTTCTCGTCTCGGGGGTCAGTACCAACTACATGCTCGGCTCCCGCTCTGGGCGGGTCTACGTGTATGAGCGGGTTAAGCGCCTCATCATTCCGCTCGTTGCGGCTACGCTGCTTTTGCTGCCCTTGCAGGCGTATTTTGCCACTTTACACCAAGCGGTCAAAGCCGGGGCAACGCCGCTCATTTCACTGGGCGAATTCCTGCCAATGCACTTTGGTGTGATGCTTACTGAAAAAAAGATCCCTCTGGAACATCTCTGGTTTTTAGCGTACCTCTTTATCTACTCAGTCTTGGCGCTCCCCCTCTTTCTCGGCATCCGTAGGTTCAATCAGCAACCACAACTAGGCTGGATGCACGCCATCTTGGCGAGTAGGTTCAGCATCCTCCTCATGTCCATCCCCATGGTGTTGCTCCAGGTTGTTGTCCTTTTCGTCCTGCCCGAGGTTCCTGGGGTGCCGCAGCGGATCGTAGAGTATCTCGGTGAACATATTGTGCGCTACGGGTATTTTCTCTTCTTTGTCTATGGCTTCATCATCGCCACAAACGACAACCTTAATCAAACGATGCTGCGCCAGCGCCACGTGTCGCTCGGGCTCGCCATCAGCGCCTTCACGGCGCATGCACTGTTCGCCCCCTTCAGCCATGGGCTACTTGCAGTTGTGGTGATGAGTGTTAATGCCTGGCTGTGGGTCGTGGCGATTCTCGGCTACGCGCAGATCTTCCTCAGCCGCCCAAACGCCCTGCTGCGCTACGCGACCGAACTGGTGGCCCCGTTCTATATCATCCACATGCCGGTACTCTTCATGGTGAGCTTTTTCGTCCTACAGTGGACCGCGCCACTCCCGTTGAAGCTCGCCGCGATCATTCTCGGCACCTTCAGCCTCACGGCCCTGTTCTGCGAACTTGTGCGCCGCAACGATGTGAGCCGCTTCCTCTTTGGGATGAACTCGTTGGCAAAGGCGCGGGCGCGTAGACAGGAGCGTGCCGATAAGCCCAGAGCGTTAGCCAAGCTTGACCCCGCGCAGCCGCAGCGAGTTGCTGACCACAAAGACTGAGCTGAAGGCCATCGCCCCTGCGGCGAGGATTGGGCTGAGTTGCCAACCAGTGAGCGGGTAGAGCGCACCCGCCGCGACGGGGATCAGCACGATGTTGTAGACGAAGGCCCAGAACAAGTTCCAGCGGATGGTTTGCATGGTGGCCTTGCTGAGGCTGATCGCCTCGGCGATGCCCGCGAGGTCGCCGCGCATGAGGGTGACGTCGGCGGCTTCCATCGCTACGTCGGTGCCGGTGCCAATGGCGATGCCCACGTCGGCCTGGGCGAGGGCGGGCGCGTCGTTGATGCCGTCGCCGACCATCGCCACGACGCGGCCCGCGCCCTGAAGGCGCTGCACTTCGCCGGTTTTGTCCTGGGGCAGCACTTCGGCCAGCACCCGCGTGATGCCAACTTGACGGGCGATGGAGGCGGCGGTCTGGGCGTTGTCGCCGGTGAGCATCGCCACTTCGATGCCGCTGGCTTGCAGGCGCGCAATCGCTGCCGCTGAGGTTGGGCGCACGGTGTCGGCTACGGCGACCACGCCTAGCGGCACGCCGTCGGCGGCGACGACCATCGCGGTTTTGCCTTCGCCTTGCAGGCGCGTCACTTCGGCGGTGAGGGTGCCAAGCGCCACGCCGCGCTCGGCCATGAGGCGCGGGGTGCCGACGAGGACCGCCCGCCCATCAATGAACGCCTCGACGCCAGCGCCGGTGATGGACTGGAAGCGCTCGGGCTGCGCCAGCGGTAGCCCCTGGGCCTGGGCGGCGCGTACGATGGCTTCGCCGAGCGGGTGTTCGCTGCGGCGCTCGGCGCTGGCGGCTAGCTGAAGGATGAAGGATGAAGGATGAAGGATGAAATCATCCTCGTGCGCCGCCGCTCCGCCGCCCGCAAGCGCTGGCTCCGCCTTCATCCTTCTGCCTTCATCCTTCAGCCCTACAATGTCAGTAACCGCCGGTCTTCCGGCGGTGATCGTCCCGGTTTTATCCAAAATAATGGTCTGGATGTGCGCGGCCCGCTCTAGGCTTTCGGCATTTTTGATGAGGATGCCGCGAGACGCGCCGACGCCGGTGCCGACCATAATCGCCGTCGGCGTGGCGAGGCCCAGGGCGCAGGGGCAGGCGATGACCAGCACCGACACGGCGAAGAGCAGGCTGGGCGTGAAGCCGACGCCGCCAAACAGGAACCAGACGCCAAAGGTGAGCAGCGCGATGCCGATGACCGTTGGCACGAAGACGGCAGCGACTTGGTCAACGAGGTGCTGCACAGGGGCGCGGCTGCCCTGCGCCTCTTGCACCAGGCGAATGATCTGGGC
>CAIWXH010000108.1 GCA_903916565.1 uncultured Oscillochloris sp.
GGCGCACCCACGCCCATCGCGGCCTCGCGGGTGGTCAGCGGCACCAGCTTGAGCATCTCCTCGGTGGTGCGAACAATAATCGGCGTGGTCAGCACCGCCAGGGCGACACTTCCGGCCCAGCCCGAGAAACCGATGGGACGCCCACTAGGCAGCATGTAGCGCACAATCAAATTGTAGGCCACGATGCCGACCACAATCGAGGGTGCGCCGCTGAGGACATCGGTGCAGAAGCGCACCGCTAGCGCCAGCGGATTGTCGCGGTACTCACTCAGGAAGATGGCGGCCAGAATGCCGATGGGCAGCGCAATCAGCATGGCGCTGCCGACGACGAGGAACGAGCCGACGATGCCGTGCAGCACGCCGCCGGTTGAGGTGACCTCGCCGCCCTGGCTGAGCGCACCGGCGATGTCGGGCGGCTCATAGGCGTTGGTGAAGAAATTCCAGCTTAGGGCTGGCAGACCTTTGAGCAGCACAAAGCCGATGATCAGCACCAGCGGCACCAGGGCCACCAGGGTCGCGGCGACGGCAAGGCCGCGAAAAAGTTGGTCAAGGCGGTGGCGACGGTTGAAGTTCGCGGGCCGCGTGACGATAGGGTCAAAGCTGCTCATCCGCGTGCGCCTCCGGGGCCACGGGCGGTCTGCCAGACCAGCAGACGGGCCGCCGCATTCAGCAGAAAGGTGATACCGAAGAGCACGAGGCCAATCAGAATGAGGGTGGACTCGTGCAGCGCATCATTGGCGTTGGGCAACTCGCTGGCGATCAGCGCCGCAGCGGTGGTGGCCGGGGCGAAGATCGAGCCGGGCACCTGGCTCTTGAAGCTGCCAATCACCATCAGGGCGGCCATCGTCTCGCCGAGGGCGCGGCCCAGGCCGAGCATCACGGCACCGATAATCCCGGCGCGGGCGTACGGCAGCACCGCACGCCAAATCACCTCGGAGCGCGTGGCCCCGACGGCCAGCATGGCCTCGCGCTGATGGTTCGGCACGACGCGCAGCACATCGCGGGTGATCGAGGCGATGGTCGGCAAAATCATAATCGCCAGGATGATGCCCGCCACCGCCAGCCCCCGGCCCGCCGTCACCGGCCCAGCCAGCAAGGGGACAAACGTGCCGACACTCTTTGAGATGGGCGCGGCGATCCAGGTCTTGAAGAAGGGCACAAAGATAAAGATGCCCCACATCCCGTAGATGACGCTGGGAATCGCGGCCAGCAACTCGACAAAGAAAGAGAGCGGGGCGCGCAGGCGCAGCGGGCACAGTTCAGAGAGGAAGACGCCAATGGCGACGCCGAGCGGGCCAGCGACGAGCAGGGCGATCAGCGAACTAACCAGCGTGCCGTAGATGGCAGGCAGCGCCCCGAAGCGCCCATTGACCGGGTTCCAGCCCGTCTCGAAGAGAAAGCCGAAGCCGAAGGCGTCGCGGGCCAGCGCCGAGCCGTTCCAGGTCACGAGGCCAATTAAGACCACCAGCCCGACCACCACCAGGGCAAAGCCCATCGTGATCAGCCAGAGCGCCGTGTCGCCGCCGCCACGGCGCTGAAACTTCGTGCTTGGGCTTGCCGCTGGCGGGGCCGGTGGCTTTGGCTGGGCCATACATCCTCGTTCGTGCGTAGACCACACAGAGATAAAATGATGGGGCGCGGCGGGTTTCAGGAGGCGCAATGGCCCGTTCTGAAGCCCACCACGCCCCGGAGGTTCGCTACTTGACAAGCACCGGCGCACCATTATAGGTGATCTTGCCGAGCAGGCCGATAGCGCGGGTTCGCACCGACTCGGGCAGGGGCGAGTAGCCAAGCGTCTTGGCGCTTGCGCCGCCCTGGGTCAGACCCCAGTAGAGGTAATCAACCAACGCCTGGGCCTTCGCCTCGTCGGTCTGCTCCTGGCGCACCAGCACCCAGGTGTAGCCCGCAATGGGGTAAGCCGTGTCGCCGGTGGGCGGGTTGACGATGTTCGTCCGCAGGTCGTCGGGGGTCTGGCTGAGGTAGGCGTCGGCGGCGGCGCTCACCGACTCTAGGCTCGGGACGACATAGGCGCCAGCGGCATTCTTAATCGCGGGCACGGGCAGCTTGTTGGCGACCGCGTAGATCAGCTCGACATAGCCAATCGCGCCCTCGGTCTGACTGACGGCGGCGGCCACACCGGGGTTCTTCTCGCCACCGATACCAGCGGGGAAGCTGACCGAGTCGCCTGCGCCAATCTTCGTCTTCCAGTCGGCGCTCACGCTGCTAAGGTAGTTGGTGAA
>CAIWXH010000109.1 GCA_903916565.1 uncultured Oscillochloris sp.
CTTGCCGCCGCTCGTCGGCCCGCTGCACCTCCAGCTTGTGGTGGCGAGTCCTGGCGGCGACGATTACCCCGCGCTGAACGTCGAGCGTGAGATCCGCCGCATTGAGGCTGCCCTACGCGACCCCGTCGCCAGTGGCACGCTGATCCTCGACCCGGTGATCCGTGGGCCAAATACCCGTGACCAACTGCGGAACCGCCTCCGCAGCGGGCGAAGCGGGGCGGCGCATCTGCTCCATGTGATCGCGCACGGCGACATGGACAGCGAGGCGCGGGGCGCGGGCGTGTTGATCTTCGAGAATGCCGCTGGGCACCCCGAGCCGACCAGCGCCGAATGGCTGGCCCGCCTGCTACACCGCCAGAGCGAGCCAACCCGCCTGGTGCTGCTGAATGCATGTTTGGGCGCGCTGCCCGCAACCCATGACCCGACCAGCAGTCTGGCCGGTGCCCTGTTGCGGGCCGGTGTCCCGGCGGTGATCGCGATGCAGTTCGATCTGGCCGACGATGCGGCGGCCAATCTGGCGCGGGTCTTCTATGCTGAGTTGGCCGCTGGCGCACCGCTGGACCAGGCCGTGGGTGAGGCGCGCAGCGAGCTGTGCGAGAGCTACCCGCACCGGCTCGATTGGCTGGTGCCGGTGCTCTTCTTGGGCCACGAGGATGGGGCGCTGATTGCTCGTGCGCCAGGCAGCGTGACGCCCGTCCGTCAGGCCGCACCACCACCACCAGCACCCGCCACACCGCCCGCGCCCGCGCCAGCACCCGCCGCCACGCCAATCTCTGCCACGCTGCGCCAGGAGGCGCTGATCGCCTTCTACACTGAGGCTTGGGAACGCGCCGAGGGGCTGTTGGCGCGCATCGTCGCGGCTGACCCGCAGGACAGCGAGAGCCGTAGACAACTGGCGGTCTGTCAACTTCAACGGCGGCTGCGTCAGCTCTACGACGCGGCCCGCGAGTTGCGCCAGGATGGCGCTTGGCAAGCGGTGCGTAGGGTTCTGGACGAGATCGACGCCGCCCAGATTGACTACCCCGACCCTGAGAACCTGCACGCATGGGCCGAAGGCCAGCAGCGCCGCGACGGTCACTTCCAGCGTGCCCTCGCCGCCGCCGCCCGCGACGAGTGGGCGACGGTTCACACGACGCTGACGCCGCTGCTGGCCGAGTTCCCCAATGATGCCGACGCCCGCCAGTTAAGCGCACGGGCCGAGCGTGAGCGCTTTGGCCCGGTGAGCGCCCAGTTTGCCGCCGGTCAGTTTGCGGCGGCGGTTGAGGTGTTGCGCCAGCGCCTTGAGGCCCGCGCCGACGACCGCGCCGCATTACGCGCCGCCGCCGCGCTGATCGAAGATGCGACCATTCCCGCCCCCGCCGCGATCCGGGTGGCCTGTGGCGAACTGCTCGCCCGCTACGGCGACCCGCGCCCCGGCGTGTGCGACCTGCCGCCGCCAATGGTGCCAATCGCGGGCGGGAGTTTTGTGATTGGCATCAGCGAGGCCGAGTACAAAGCGATCATTGAGGCCGAGCGTAAAAACAATCTTGCCAGCGAGGCAGAGCGTTGGTACAAAGCTGCGCTCAACAGCCGCGCAGTCACGGTCAAGCCGTTTGAGTTGGCGCGCTACCCGCTGACCAACGCGCAGTTCAAGCGCTTCATTGATGCGGGCGGCTACAATCCGAGCCACCCCTGGTGGGACGAGGCGGGGCGTACCTGGCTGGCCCGCGACGATGCGAAGACGAAAGACTTGAACGAGTGGCAGCGTCGTACGTTCAAGGATCGCCCCGAGTTCTGGGGCGATGCGCGCTTCGGCCTTCCCCGCCTGAATCACCCGGTCGTCGGCCTCAACTGGTACGAGGCGACCGCGTTTTGCGTCTGGCTCACCCAACACCTGAACGACGGCTACAACTATCGGCTGCCGAGCGAGGCCGAATGGGAGTACGCCGCCCGAGGCGCGGCGCGGCGCCCATACCCGTGGGGTGACGCGGAGCCTGACGGCGAGCGGGCTAACTTCAACCGAACCCACGGCGGTACAACAGCGGTCGGCTGCTTCCCCGCAGGGGCAAGCCCCGACGGGCTAGTCGATCTGACCGGCAACATCTGGGAGTGGACGCGCAGCGAGTTTCGGGATTACCCTTACAATTCGGACGACGGGCGCGAGGCCGGCAGCGACCCGGCGCAAAAACGCTTTACACTTCGCGGGGGTTCCTGGGCCCTCGTTTCGATCAACCTGCGCGCGGCCACCCGCAACCGCGGCTACCCCGACTACCGTCTCCACGATCTGGGTTTGCGGCTTGCCCGGCAGAGGGCATAGCCGATAGCCGATAGCCGATAGCCGATAGCCGATAGCCGATTGCCGATTGCCGATTGCCGATAGCCGATA
>CAIWXH010000110.1 GCA_903916565.1 uncultured Oscillochloris sp.
AAGTCCCACGAGTTGGTGACCGCAAGCGCCCCCAAGGCCAGCGCCAGCAGAAGGAGAGGCGCAACTTGCGGTGCCCTTGGCTGTGTCGCCTGCCCACGCCTCGACGCGGTAACCAACCCGTAGCCAAGCGCCACCACCAGCAGCGTGATGGGCAGCGCGATCACGTGCGCGTGCAGGTCAGCGAACAGAAAGCTAAAGGCCGGGAACTCGTTAATCGTGTTCGGGATGACGCGGCTTGGGCCAATGTACCAGTCGCCTAACCGTTCGCCGAAGCCTGCCAGCCCACCAGCGCGTAGCGCCGTCAGCACCGCGTTAAAGCCACGCGACCACCCGGTAGCGAAGAAGCCGCTGAGGTTGCCGATGATACCCACCAGGGCCACCGCCAGCAGACCGTAGCGCGTTCGTCTCGTCAGCTCACGCACCAGCGTAAAGGCACCCACCATCGTCAGCCCAAAGACCGTCGCCATGCCCAAGTTGAAGCCCACGGCTGGCGCGATGCCTGTCGCCTTGATCGGCAGCGAGATCAGGTAGAGGCCATAATAGTAGTAGTTGATGTAGCCACCGCTAAAGAACGGGTCGTACGGCGGCAGCACCGGGCTACGCAAGATCGCATTGAGGAAGCCAAACTCCATCGGCTTCTCGCCGCCCCAGACTGGGTGCCACAGGTCGGGGTTCAGCGCACGCACCAGGGCCAGGGCCACGAATGCAACGAGAAAGACACCCTCGGCCCAAAGCGCGGAGCGCCAACGGGCGCGCATGGTGGCACCGATGACACGTATCCCCGCCCCGACCGTCCCTAAGATTGAGGTGGATGCGTCTGCTGGCGATAATTCGGCGTCGTTGGCTAGGTCTTCAGCGCTATTACGCACCAACGGAGCATCGTTACGCACCAACGGAGCATCGTTACTCGCCAACGGAGCATCGTTACTCGCCAACGGAGCATCGTTGCTCGCCAACGGAGCGTCGTTGCTCACCAACGCACCGTCATTACCCACCAACGCACCGTCATTACCCACCAACAGAGCATCATTGCTCACCAACGGAGCATCGTTCCGCACCAACGGAGCATCACTGGTTAGCGACAGCCGTCCCCCGTGTCCCCGTGTCCCCGTGTCCCCGTGTCTCTCTGTCCCCGTGTCCCCGTATCCCCGTGTCCCCGTGTCCCCGTGTCCCCGTGTCCCCGTGTCCCCGTGTCCCCGTGTCCCCGTGTCCCCGTGTCCCCGTGTCCCCGTGTCCCCTGCCCCCTGCCCCCCAACCCCCACATGTCGGCCCAACCACCACAGCACCGCGCCATTCAGCGCCAACACCAGCGCCAGCCCCCCTACCAGCCCCCAAACATCGTAGCGCCAAAGTCCCAGGCTTGTCGGCAGCCAGACCGCGTAGCCCAACAGCAGCAGGCCAATGAGCTTGGCCCAGGCTAGACCGCCGTCGCGCCAGCCACCGAGGGCCGCGTGCGCCACGGGCAGCCCCAGCAGCGCGATGGCGTAGAGGCAGACCAGCCACAGCAGCGCCGAGAGCAGTGAGCTATCGCGCACCAAGCTGTTCCAGGCGTACTCGCCCACCTGTGGCAGCTTGTTCACCGGGGTGACAAGCAGCAGCGGCGGGGGCGTCTTGAGCGTCGGCGCGACTATCGGCAGGTCGCTGGTGAGCATACGTGGCGTCCCTGGCTGCACCACCCGATAGATCGCCGTCTGCCCCTGCTGGAACACGCGCTCAAGCATGCCCGCCGTAACCATCGGCTCGAACTTGGCGATGCCCTCGGCTGCGTAGGTGACGCGCTCGATGCCGCCCACGTAGACATACTGCACACCGTACAGACGCAGTTGCTCAAGCGCCGCTGCGGCGTCGGACGTGTTGTAAATCAGCGCCACCGTCGCCTGACGAGCGGCAATCGTCGGCCCCGCGCCAGCGACATTGCGCTGCTGCACCTGATGCCACTCCCAGCCCAGCAGCGTCGGCAGGCCCGTATAGGTCGCCACGCGCCCCGCCCACTGATATGAGGGCAGGTGGGCCTCGATGATCACCGGGGTGCCCACCACATTGCGCTGGAGCCAGTCAATCGCGGCGGCGTCCTCATTCAGCGAGAAGCCCGCGCCGTAGTGTTCGGCGTTGATCAGCGGCATAAAGGCGGCACCATCAAGCCCTTGTGGCGCCTCGGGCGACCAGCGGTCGGCGGCCCGCGCTGGCGCCGCCGTCAGCGGGTAGACCAGCGCCGCCACACTCAGCAACACGAGGCCACCACGCACGATATATGCGACGGGGCCGGGTTGCCCTGCACTAGCAGCGGCCCACCGTGGGCCACGCGCCGCCCACAAGCGGGGCAGCAGCGCCGCCGTGCCAAGCGCGAAGAGCGTCCAGGCGTGTAGTCCGAACTTAAAGACCGTATTCATACGCCCGACATCGCCCTTGACCACCACAAGCTCGACCATGGCGCAAAGGGCAAGGCCAGCGGCGAGCCACAGGCTTGGCAGCAGCAGGTCGAGCGGCGCACGCCGGATGCACCAGAGCAGCCAGACGGCCACGAGCAGCGCGGGCAGCAGCAACACAACTGCGGGCCACTTCAGCAGCGCGCCCGCCACGAATGCGAAGCCCACAATAAAGGTCGCAACCCCGGCATGCACCGGCCCACGGAGACGCCACAGCAGCAGCAGGCCCGCCACGGCAGCCACAAACAGCCAGTGCCCATAAAGTTGCGTCAGCTCCCACACCGTTGTGTGCTGCGCCAGCAGCACCCGCGACCAAAGGCTGGTCGCGCTGCCCTCGCCCCACAGCTCGACGCCCGACGACTCGGTGGCGAAGTTGGCCGTGAAGGGCGCGAACAGCACGTTGCCGATGCTCACCATCAGCAGCGGCGGCACAAGCACCCACACCAGCGTCCAGACCAACGCACGCCGCCCCCGGCTCGCCCGCCACGCTGTAGCCGCCATGGTTAGCGCGGCCAAGCCCACAAACGTCGGGTAGTCCCACGTATTGGTGACGCGAATCGCCCCGGCCAGCAGCCCCAGCGCAAGCACGCAGCCCAGCACTCGTAGCGCATAGAAGAGCGCGATGCCGCCCCGTGGTCGCGTCAGCAGCGTTGCATAGGCCAGGGCCAGCGTTAGCAGGGCCAAGCTCAGCGGCATCACCAGCAGATGCGCGTGCAGGTCGGCGAAGAGAAAGCTGAAGAAGGGAAACTCGTTGACCGTACCCGCCACGATACGTGTTGCATCCCAGAAGGCCCACTCGTGACGCCCATTCGCGGCCTGCTCTTGCGCGTAGCCGCTGATAAACCAGAAGGCTTGGGCTAAATTCCCCAGCAACAAGAGCAGCACCGGGGCCAGCCCAGCGGCAACAATCGTGCGGCGTGCGGCGTGCGTTTTCGCTGCCGCCAAAAGGTTGTAGACCACGCCCCAGGCGCCTAATGCGGTCAGCCCAAGCATGGTGGCTACGGCCAAGTTGTAGGCGATGCTTGGCACCACGGTGGTCAACTGAATGAGTGCGCCGACTAGCACAAACCCGAAGTAGTAGTAGTTGATGTAGCCGCCCGCGTGCCACGGGTCATACGGCGGGAAGGCTGCACTCTTTAGCACCGCGTTGAGGTAGGCGAAGTCCATTGGCTTCTCGCCGCCGCGTGCGGGGTGCCACAGGTCTGGGTTGACCCAGCGCAGCAGCAGACCCAGCAGCACGAAGGCCAGAAACACCGTCTCGGCCCCGACGATGGCGGAGCGCCGGGTGTGCCAGAAGGCCCGCAGCGAGCTGCGGCTCAGCCATGCCGTCGCTGCGCCGACAAGCAGCAGCGGCGCGGCGCACAGCCAGAGCGTCGCCGACGTGAACGCCAGCGGAAACGGCCCCCAGCCGACGCCATTCAGATTGCCGTGCCCCGGCACGCCGGGGTCATTCCCCATGCTGCCCGCCAGCCACGCCAGATAGGCGACGACAAGCAGCCCCAAGATCTTACTGAGGCTGTAGCCCCGGTCGGGTAGCCCCGGCAGCAGCCAGAAGACAAGCGCGAACATCGCCAGCCCAAGCAACTCCAGCACGACCAGCCAGAGCAGTGGGGCCACGGCATTCACCACACTCTCGCGGTTGAACATTGCCGACCACGTGCCGCCCGTCGTGTAGCGCGGCCACTGGCCGTCGGTCAGGCGCAGCGCTGTCTGGTTGCGGTCGGCAAGCAGCACCGGCGACTTGTAGACCTCTGACCAAAGTACGTCCGTGGTGATGAGCGCTTCGGCGCGTGCGCGGGCGTAGGCAGAGGTCTTCTGGAAGATGAGTACCCGTGGATGATCGTAGACGTGAAACGCCTCCTCGGCGGCTTGGTCGGGAATTTGGAGGCCCAAGAGGTTGGGGTACGAGGTCACCTCGGCCACCAGCTTGAAACCCAGCTCGCCGCTGAAGAGATAGTGGTAGTAACGCATCAAGGCCGGGTAGCGCATCCGCAAACGCGAGGTGCTGTCGTACACGCGGTTGCTGGTTAGGGTGATGTAGTCGGCCTGGTCGAGCTGGTCGAGCAGCCCGGTGCCACTTTCGCCGTCGCTGCTGACGACATTCGCATACTTGGGCGGCTCGTCCTCGGCGTAGGGTGCCGACTGGATGCCCTGGTATGTCCCGCCCCACGTCGCCGTCGTCACCTGGAGCGGCAACGGGTCGTCCCAGATCTCCTGCATGATGTACGAGCCGGGCGGGGCGCGGTCGGCCAGCCAGCGGGCCGCGATCACCCGCGAGTGGGGCTGCGTATAGATGCGTGTGAAGGCGTAGGCCCAGCCAAAGGTCGTCACAACGCAGATGATCGGCAGCGCGTAGCCGACACTTCGCAGCAAGCCACGGCGCTGCTGGCCCCACGCCCAGACCTGCGTCAGCGCCCAGGCGGCGAAGATGGTCAGTGCGCCGTAGATGGGCAGCAGATAGCGCAGCGTGATCGCAAACTGGTTGCCCTGCCACGCGAAATAGAAGACCGCCCAGACGAACGGCACCCATGCTGCGCTTACCAGCGGCGCATTTGGGCGCGGCCAGAGCAGCCGTCGCAGCCCCAGCAGGCCAAAGGCGGCGAGACCGAGCCACGCGGCCAGCCCTAGGCCCGGCCCCATCCCCCAAAGCACCATATTCACCCAGGGGAAGAGATAGGCCGGGCGTCCCACCCACTGCTGCGAAGGCGGAAAGTCCACCTCGCCGCTGACCAGCCCCTGCACCGAAACCAAGTTGCCGGTAAAGCGCGGCTCGGGGCGCATATCAAAGAAGCCGCGCCCCTGAAGGAACGCGGCGCTCTCGGTCAGCGGCGGCGAAGTGGGCGTCGAGCCGATGAACGAGTCGGGCGCCAGGGCGCGAAAGCTCAACAGCGTCAGGGTTCCGGCCAACACCAGCAGCGGCAACTCGCGCATCAGCACGCGGTCAAGCAGCGTCGGCGGGCGGCGGGCGGGCAGTGGCAAGTCGTCAGCGCCCCTCTCCCCCTGCCCCTCTCCCACCAGGGGAGAGGGGGGATTCCGCATTAGGACATTTCCGGCTCCCCCTCTCCCGTTCTGGGAGAGGGGGCTGGGGGGAGAGGGTGGTGCGTCAGCAAAGGCCATGCTCGCCTGCACATAACGCGCAGCGGCGATCAACGCAGCCACCATCGCCACGCCCCCCAGCGTCGCCAGGGTAATGCGGTTCGCCATCGCGGCGCCAATGCTCACGCCGAGCAGTGCATAGTTGAGCCAGTTGCCACCTTGGGCCACTCGCACCGCCCAATAGAGGCTCAGCAGACAGAAGAAGGTCGAGAAGATCGGGTCAACGAAGAAGTGGCTCTGCTGGATCGGCATCACGCTTGCGGCTGACAGCAGCGCTGCCAGCAGCCCGACGCGCACACGGAAGAGTCGGCGTCCGATTAGGTAAATGAGCAGGATCGAGCCAAGGTCAAAGAGGACCGCCAGCCCCCGGCCCACCTTCTGAATTTCGCCGTAGGCCGTCAGGTTCAGGCCATCGGGGTTGAAGATCGGCTGTAGTAGCGTCAGCTTGGGGAAGGCGCGCTCGGGGTTCGGCCCCGGCAGCCCGTAGTAGGTGCGCGGCTCGTTCGGGCGCTCGGGGTCAAGCCCAAACTGCGGCGGCCCGTTGAGGCTCGACGCCTCGACGGGGAGAATCGCCCGCCCGTCAGGGGTATCGTTGGGCGTCAGGGCCACCGCCACGGCCCGTGTTAGTAGCTGCGGGAAGGGGCCATAGACATAGAGGGGGAAACGGTCATAGTTGCGGGGGTTCATCGGCGAGCGGGCGGCGTCGTAGAGTTCGCCGAGGCTGCCGGGCAGGCGCAAGGTCGAGGCTACATCGGTGAAGAACCGTTCGTCGGGGTGCTGGCCGGTATCCGCATCCCAACTGGTCAGGCTCATGGTGCGAAAGTAGCCGCCGAGGAGCAGGGCCAGGGCCAGGATGATGCGCGGCGCCCAGGTAGCCGCAAGGCTCACTGCCGCGCGGCGCGTCCGAGGCGCTGTGGGCTGTTCGATCTCCACACTTGTCCTAATGTAGCGGGCGCCGGTGCGCCTAGTAAGCCTAAGAGAGGCCCACGGCCCCCGCTACATTATACAAAATCCAACTGCCCTGCTGGCGGGGCAAAGCGCAGGGCTGATGCAACGTCGTGCTGCGAACCCCGCCCGGTGGCTAAAGCCACGGGCTACGTTTACGAAGGCCGCCTACGCGGCCTGATTTAGCCGACGAAGGTCGGCTTCGTCAACCAAGAGCCGGGGGCTTCAGCTAGGGCTACGTCAAAGTCCCGCCGCACATCGCCGGGGGACTAAAGTCCCCGGCTATTTATCTGCAAAGCCTGCCTTCGCAGGCTCGTTCAGCCCGCGCAGGCGGGCGACTTTGACGTAGCCGGCGTTACGACCGCAAGCTGAAAGTCATTTGAACCGACTTGCGCCTAACTTCCAACCGTCGCGCTCGCCGCTTCCGGCTCCTGCTTGACGATCTCTAGCTCGATGGCGATGCTGACCTCTTCGCCAACCAGCACGCCGCCGGTCTCTAGGATTGCATTCCAGCTCAGACCCCAGTCTTTCCGGTTGATGGTGGTGCTGGCGCTGAAACCGGCGCTCGTCGTGCCCCATGGCGACTTGGCTTGGCCCGCGTATGCGGTGTCGAGCACGACCTCTTTCGTGACGCCGTGGATGCTCAGGTCGCCAATGATCTTGCCGTAGCTGTCGTCCACCACCTCAACCCGCTTGCTGACGAAGGTCAGGTGCGGGGTGTTGGCGACATCGAAGAAGTCAGACGCCTTGAGATGCCCATCGCGCTTCTCGTCGCCGGTGTCAATGCTCGCCGCCTCGATCTGTACACTCACCGTCGAGTTCGCCGGGGTCTGCTCGTCAAAAGCGACCGTGCCGCTGAACGTGTGGAAGTGACCGCGCACCTTCGAGATCATCAGGTGGCGGATGCTGAACTCAATGTGCGAGTGCGCGGTATCGATGGCCCAGCTAGTCATTGTCGTAGCTCCTTACTTGTGCTTGCCTGCTGCTTACAAGGCCAGCATAACGTTGATGCGTCACCCTCTGCGTGAACAGGGGCGTAAACACGGGCAATGGCGCGCCCGCCCGGTGGCTGAAGCCACGGGCTACGGGTACGAAGGCCGCCTGCGCGGCCTCGCTGAGCCTGCGAAGGCAGGCTTCGCACCGAAAGAGCCGGGGACTTCAGTCCCCCGGCTGCTCATGTCTGGGGGCTCGTGCTGGGCGCAGCGCTGTGCCAGGGCAGATGGATCGTAAAGGTACTCCCGTACCCCTCGTCGCTTGCCACTTGGATGCGCCCCGCGTGGAGCGCAACAATCTGCTGCGCGCTGGTCAGCCCCAGGCCAGTGCCACGGATGCGCCCCGCCACATTGGCCCCACGATAGAACTGCTCGAAGATATGGGGCAGGTCGGCGGCGGGAATGCCCAGCCCCGCATCCTGCACGCTCACCACGCCCCACGTCCCGGCGTCATCCGTCGCCCGGCTGACCTGCACCGTGATCGGCCCGCCATGCGGGCTATAGTGCAGCGCATTATTGAGCAGATTATCGAACACGCGCACCAGTCGCCGGCGATCCCCCTGGCACACGAGTGTGGCCTCAGACGCCACAAGGGTAATTTGGTGGTGGGCGCTGCGCGCCTGATGGGCGCGCACAATCTCCGCAAGCAGCGCCACCAGATCCAGCGGCTCGCGGCTGAGGGTGAGCGTCTTCCCCCCATTCATTTGCCCCGTGTCGAGGAGATCT
>CAIWXH010000111.1 GCA_903916565.1 uncultured Oscillochloris sp.
GATTCGGTTCGAGCCTTTGCCCACCTGCTTGATCGTCTCGGGGTCGAGCGACTCAAAGCCGATGTTGAGCAGCTCACACCCGGCCCGCCGCGCCAGCGCGGGGATATGCGACTGCTGGAGGAAGTTCATCGAGATATTGGCGTTCCAGGTCACCCCCATGCCGACCATACGCTCAAACAGTTCCTCGACAAACCCCGCGCGCGCCGAGATGTTGTCGTCCATAAAGGAGAAGTGCAGCCCGCGCCGCCCCAGGCGTTCCTGATGGTAGCGAATCTCCGCAATGATGTGCTCCGGGGTGCGGGTGCGGTATGCCTTGCCGTAGATCTGCGGGGTGCAGCAGAATGAGCAGCCCACCGGGCAGCCCTTGGTGCCGACCAGCGGGATGCGGAAGGCATATTTCCCCTGCCGAATGGGCCGGTGCAGCAGAGCAAAGTCGGCGTGCTGGATGTCGGTCAGCGGCTTCAGACTCGCGGCCCGATAGACGGGCTGGAGCGTGTCGCGCTGCACATCGGCGGCCAGGTCATCCCACACCGATTCGATCTCGCCGACGATCACCGCACTGGCATGGTGCCCCGCCTCCTCCGGCAGCATCGTCGGGTGGACACCACCCAGGATAACGCGCCGCCCCTGTGCCAGGGCTTGATCCGCAATTTGATAGGCCCGTGTGACATTGACCGTGCGTGCGGTGATCGCCACAAGGTCATAGGCCGAAAAATCCTCCGGCAGCGTGTCGCCGATCCGTTCATCGCGGATCTCAACAGCGAACTGCTGCTGCGCCAGCGTCGCCACCATCAAGAGGCCCAGGGGTAAACTGGGCTTGCTATAGGTTTCGACCAGCAGCCGCGCCGGGTTCCGGGGGTGGATGAGCAGCCAGCGTTTCAGCGGCGCCCCACTAGGGGCGAGGTGCTTGACCGCTGGCTGCCGTTTCGGGTCGGCCCCGTTAGACCAACTATGTACGGTTGACATCGTAAACAGCTCCCCAGCGCACCATCCAGCGGCGTGTTTCCGGCGTGCGCCCCGGCAGCACAGCAGATACAGGTACGAACCGAACCCATTGGCCCGACGTGACCCATGGTGTGGTACGGCCACACCATGGCCCGCCGCTCAGGCGGTACGCACGAGTGGGCCGACGCCCCCGTCCACCGGGATGGTGAGCGCGGCAGCCAGCATCTCTAGCACGTAGTCAGCATGGGTTGTCATGGGCTCGTTCTTCTCGCCCTATCTGGGCGGTATGCCGAGGGCGCACACAGCGGAGGCAGCACACCACAGCCCACACGCCTCACTTTGTTCTCGTGCAGGAAGCGAGATGCTATAGCAGTCCTACACAGATTATTGAATCCGGGGGACTAAAGTCCCCGGCTCTTGATGGGCGAAGCCTGCCTTCGCAGGCTATCCAGGCCGCGCAGGCGGCCTTCGCACCCCGTAGCCCGTGGCTTCAGCCACCGGGCGGGGGCGAAACAACCGCTGTAGGATTGCTATAGCAATCCTATCCTGGTTATTGATCCGGGGGGCTGAAGCCCCCGGCGCTTGGTTGGCGAAGCCTGCCTTCGCAGGCTATCCAGGCCGCGCAGGCGGCCTTCGCATCCCGTAGCCCGTGGCTTCAGCCACCGGGCGGGCGCGCAACAACCGCTGTAGGATTGCTATAAGGGGGTTCGTAGCGGCGCGTGCCCTACTCTAGCACTGCTGCTATATGGAAAAGATTGGGGTATGGCTCGCAGCCATGCGGATATTATTAAGCCGAGCCTCAAGAGGTGTCACTTTCTGATGGCTTTTGCCCAGTTCTGCGCTGGCGCGGTCGCCGCGAGTACGTCCGAATGCCGCAGGAGTGCTGGGACGCACCCATGGGCCGCTTTGCCGCATTGGGACGACTCAAAAGTAACAACCTCTTGACCCTTGCGCCGGTTTAGGCGCGGGCGACGACGATCTCGTGGGCGGCGGCCCACCTGCCGAGATCCTGGCGACCAATCGCCGCCGCCATCAGGTCGGGGAAGAGGTCGGGGGTGCAGGCGAAGGCCGGTGCGCCGAGGGCGGCTAGGGCGGCGGCGTTCGGCTGGTGATAGGAGGGCGAGCCGTCGTCGCTTAGGGCCAGGAGCACGATGAACTGCACGCCCGCGCCCGCCAGCGCCGCCGCCCGGCGCAGCATCTCGTCATTGTTGCCGCCCTCGTACAGGTCGCTGACCAGCACCAGAATCGTCTCTTGCGGGCGGCGCACAAGGCTCTGGCAGTAGGTCAAAGCGCGGTTAATATCGGTGCCGCCGCCAAGCTGCACCCCGAAGAGCAGGTCCACCGGGTCGCGCAGCTCGTCGGTCAGATCAACCACGGCGGTATCGAAGACCACCATGCGCGTCTGCACGGCGGGCAGCGAAGCCAGCACCGCCCCGAAGATCCCGGCGTAGATGACGGACGCAGCCATTGAGCCGCTCTGATCGACGCAGAGGATGATGTCGCGCAGGGCGTTACGGCGGCGCCCGTAGCCGATGCGCGTCTCGGGGATGATTGTGCGGAGGGCGGGCTGGTAGTGACGCAGGTTGGCGCGGATGGTGCGGTGCCAATCAATCTCGCTGTGGCGTGGGCGGCGGTTGCGCGTGGCCCGGTTCAGGCTGCCCAAGATGGCCTGGCGGGTCGGGTTCGCCAGCTTGCGTATCAGCGCCTCGACCACCTTCCGCACGACCATGCGCGCCGTCTCGCGGGTTTTTTCGGGAAGGACGCCGCCCAGGGCCAGCAGGCTGCCCACCAGATGCACGTCGGGTTCCACCGCCTCAAGGAGTTCTGGCTCCAGCAGCATGCGTCGCAAATCCAGGCGTTCCAGGGCGTCCTGCTGCATCACCTGCACCACGGGGGTGGGGAAATAGCGACGGATGTCGCCGAGCCAGCGGGCGACGTTGGGCGAGGAACCGCCTAGCCCGCCTTTGCGCTCGGAGTCGTAGAGCGCTTGGAGCGCCGCGTCCATGCCGACATCGGGGCCGCCCAGGCCCACCCCAGTGCCGTCGGCGGCACCGCCGCCCAGAATGAGCCGCCAGCGGCGCAGGTGCTCGTCGTCGCTGATCATTGCGCCTCCAGTCGCCAGTCAATCGGCGCAAGGCCAACTTCCTCCAAGGCGCGGTTAATCGCCGAGAAGGGCCGCGAGCCGAAAAACCCGTTGCGCGCCGAGAGCGGCGAGGGGTGCGCCGACTCAAGCATCACATGCTGCGGGCCATCAATCAGCGGGCGCTTCTTCTGCGCGTGGCCGCCCCAAAGCACGAAAACCACCCGCTGCGGGCGGGCGTTCAACGCACGAATCACCGCGTCGGTAAGCTGCTCCCAGCCCCGGCCCTTGTGCGAGGCAGGCGCGTGGGCGCGCACCGTCAGCGAGGTATTCAGCAGCAGGACGCCCTGTGCGGCCCATGCCTCTAGGTTGCCGTGGCTCGGCTTGGGCAGGCCCAAGTCGCTCTCCAGCTCCTTGTACATATTCACCAGGCTGGGCGGTACCTTCACGCCCCGGCGCACGCTAAAGGCCAGCCCGTGGGCCTGCCCGTCATCGTGGTAGGGGTCTTGGCCGACAATCAGCGCCCGCACCTGCTCGTAGGGCGTCAGGCTCAGGGCGCTGAAGACCTCCGCCTCAGGCGGAAAGACCGTGTGCTTGGCGCGCTCCTCGGCCAGGAAAGACTCAAGCTGGGCCAGGTAGGGCTTGGCGCGCTCGCCAGCCAGGGCGGGCTGCCACGACGGCGGGATCTGGTCAATCAGGGGCATCACTGCGCTCGCTTTCTCTCATGCTTAGGTGGGGTGCAGGGGCGGCGAAGCCGCCCCGCGATACTTTTCGGTTGAGGTTGGGCGGCTTCGCCGCCCAACCTCAACCAGAATCAGGTTTGGGGCGTAGCCCCAACAAGCGCCCCACCAGGGGCACCACCGCCTCGGCGCGGGCAAGGTCGAGCCCGTCGTCGGCGGCGGGGGTGCCCGCAGGCCCGGCGGCGGGGCCACGCCTGGCCCGCTCGCCCATCTGGCGGCGCTCGGCGGAGGCGAAGGTGGCGAAGGTGCGTCGGATCAGCGGCAGAGTCTGTTGGAATGCCTCCGGCGTCAGGCCGGACACCCAGCCGTCGAGGAGGCCCCAGAGCAGGTCGTCGTGCAGCAGGATGGCCCCGCTGTCCTTGAGCAGCCCCTCGACCCAGGCGGCGGCGTGGGCCGGGGCCGCCGCGCTAGAGATGGCGAGGCCGACACGCCGGGCCGCCTCCTCGCCGTCAATGGCCCCCGCGTCGAGCAGCAGCCGACAGCAGCGCCCGCCCACCAGCCCGTGGACGGCGGCTAGGTCGGCGACCCGGCGCAGGGCGAGGTGCCACGCCTCCAGGTGTTCGGCCTGCTGAAGCAGGCGCAGCGCCGCGCCCACGGCGACGATCCGCCCGAACATGGCGGCGGCGGCGTCATCGTTCAGCGAGCTGCACGCGCTGGGCAGGCCGATGCAGATCCGCAGCACAATCCCATCCACCACATGCGCGACCGCCGCCGTGTCGGTGTTCCGCACCCCGCCGTAGCGCAGGCTCGACACCAGGCTGCTGCGGGTGAGCCGATCCTCGCGCACCAGCGCGTCCATCAACTGGGCCACGTCGGCGGTGCGGGCCGAACGTTCTTGAAGCAGATCCATCAGCGTTGGCACCGCCTCGGGCAGATCGGCCAGCAGGGTTTGGCTGACGATGGCGACCAAGTCGGGCAGATCCGCCGCGCTTTGGGCCGCGTCCAATGCGCGGGCGTGGGCGGCATCACGCAGCGTGTTGCCCCAAATCCCAGCCTCGATCAGCGCCACGGCCAGCGCGGGCTGCCACTCGATGCGCCAGCTCTCGCGGAAGGTGCCGGTGCCGCCGCCGCTCTTGAGTTCGCCCCAGGCCACTTCGAGCAGACCGAGCCGACGCAGCAGGTGACTGCGTTCTAGGTCGAAGGGCTTGCGTAGGTCGAGGTCGAGATCTTTCCAACTGGCCTCGGGGGCCAGCTTGAGGCGGCGCTGCTCGCGCTGAAGATCCTGCTGTAGCGGCACGCTCGGCGTCTCGTCGGGTACGCCGCCCATGCGCTCATCAAGAATCAGTTGCGCGTGAATCAGGCGCATCGGCCCGTCGTCGCCAAAGCAGAAGACGGCTCGGCACGCCTCGTTCAGTTCGGGCAGACCCGGCAGCGGGTGACCGCGTAGCGCCGCCAGGGTTTCGGCTAGGCGCACCGCCTCAATCGCGTGGGCCGACGAGCCAGCCAAATCTTGGCCGCGCAGCAGGCGGGCGACGCGGGTCATCCAGCGCACCGTCACCTGATCGGGGTGCGTCCAAAGGTGGTCGTACCAGCCAGGCGAGGTGATGCCCGCGCCGTAGCCGCTGGCGTGCGCGAGCCGTCCGTACGTCCACGGCGCCCAGGTGGCGGCGGTCTTGGTCTTCGGCAAACCTTTGAGCAGCGCCGTGTCGCCCTTTTTGTCGCTCAGATCGACCAGGGCTGGCCCGTGCCACGCGCCACAGACCACCGCAATGCGCGAAAAGCCTTCGCCGACGGCGGCGCGAATGGTCTGGCGCATCCATGCCTCGCGGCGGGCCTCGTGCGGCTCCGGCGGCGGCGACTCGGCGCGCAGGGCGGCCATCGCCTCTAAAATGGCCGCGAAGAGGTCGGCGCTGTCTTGGCGCTGCTCGACCATCTGCTCCCACCAGCGCTCGCCGTCGCTGAACCCGGCGGCGCGAGCCAGCCAGCCCAGCGGGTCTTGGGAAGGATGGGGGATGCGGGATGGGGGATGCGGGATGCGGGATGCGGGATGCGGGATGCGGGATGAAGGTTCTACCTCTACCTCTTCCTCTTCCTCTTCTTCAGCCTGATCTTTATCTTGGCCGAGTTGGTGCCACTGGGGCAGATCCATCAGGCGTACGGGCAGGCCGCGCCCTAGCCCGTAGCTGATTGCCTGCCACTCGGGCGAAAACGTGGCGAAGGGGTAGAAGACCGCGTCGCGTGGGCGGTCGGCGGCGTAGACGAGCAGGGCCACCGGCGGGCGCATCTCCGGGTGCGCCAACAGCGGCAGCACCGGCTCAGCGTCGGGCGGCCCCTCCACCAGCACCGCGTCGGGCGCGAGCTGTTCTAGCGCCCGGCGCAGGCTGCGTGCCGAGCCGGGGCCGTGGTGACGGATGCCGAAAATATGATATACTGGCACAAGCACCCCTAAATGGTTTATGAACTGTTCAACGCTTCGCGCAAAACGCGAAATGTTGTACCGTACATAAATTTGTTTGGGGGTGTGACGCGATCTTAGGGGCAACACACTAGTACCACTCTCTGGAAATCCCTTGCCGGTTGTTGTGGAGGTGTGGAGCTGTCATAGTGCCACACCTCCACACCTCCACAGCGTAACCAGAAACGGACTTCTGCAAAGCGGTACTAGCCACCCCTACAGCTCACGGCACGCCCGGTAGAGATCCTTCCAGCCGTCGCGCTCCTTCACCACCGTCTCCAAATACTCCTGCCAAACCAGCCGATCCTGCACCGGGTCTTTGATCACTGCGCCAAGCAGGCCCGAGGCCACGTCCCCGGCGCGCATCACGCCGTCGCCGAAATGCGCCGCCAGCGACAGGCCGCTGTTCACCACCGAGATCGCCTCGGCGGTGCTGAGCGTGCCGCTGGGCGACTTGAGCTTGGTCTTGCCGTCGGCGGTCTGCCCGCCGCGCAGCTCGCGGAAGACCGTCACAATGCGGCGGATCTCAGCCAGAGCGGGCACCTCGGCGGGCAATTCCAGGGCCACGCCCAAGCTGGCGACGCGGCGCTGCACAATGTCCACTTCCTCCTCGACCGTGTCGGGCAGCGGCAGCACCACCGTGTTGAAGCGGCGCTTCAGCGCGCTGGAGAGATCATTCACGCCCCGGTCGCGGTCGTTGGCGGTGGCGATCAGGTTGAAGCCCTTCACCGCCTGCACCTCACTATTCAGCTCGGGAATGGGCAGCGTCTTCTCGGAGAGAATGGTGATCAGCGTGTCCTGCACCTCGGCGGGGATGCGGGTCAGCTCCTCGACGCGGGCGATCTTGCCATCCTGCATGGCCCGCATCATCGGGCTGGCGACCAGCGCCGCCGCCGAGGGGCCGTCGGCCAGCAGACGCGCATAGTTCCAGCCGTAGCGAATCGACTCCTCGCTGGTGCCCGCCGTGCCCTGAATAAGCATCGTCGAGTCGCCCGAGATCGCCGCCGACAGATGCTCGGAAACCCAACTTTTGGCGGTGCCCGGTAGGCCAATCAGCAGCAGGGCGCGGTCAGTGGCGAGGGTAGCGATGGCGATCTCGATCACCCGGCGGCTGCCGATGTACTTCGGCTCAATCACGGTGCCGTCGCCGAGGGTGCCGCCAAGGACGTAGGCCGCCACGGCCCAGGGCGAAAGCCGCCAGCCGGTCGGGCGCGGGCGGTCATCCTGAAGCGCCAGGAGGCGCAGTTCCTCGGCGTACTGGTGTTCGGCGTGCTCACGGAGGCGCTGGGACATACATGCTCCTTGGTGGAATTGGTGATTGCAGATTGGTGATTGCAGATTGGCGGCTGACCACTGACCACTGACCACTGACCACTGACCACTGACCACTGACCACTGACCACTGACCACTGACCACTGACCACTGACCACTGACCACTGACCACTGACCACTGACCACTGACCACTGACCACTGACC
>CAIWXH010000112.1 GCA_903916565.1 uncultured Oscillochloris sp.
CGACGTGCTCCCTGACCAGCGCTTCGACCCGGCGGCGACCGCGCTCGACGCATCCATACGCCACGATGTCGCGGCCACGATGGCCCGCCTGCTCAGCGACCGCGAGCGGCGCTTCCTGCGGGCGTACTTCGGCTTCGACACCGGCCAGAAGGCGACGCTGGAGGAAGTTGGCGCGGCCGAGGGGCTGACCCGCGAGCGGGTCCGGCAGGTGATCGCCGGGGCTATGGCCACGCTGCGCGCTGACCCGCTGCTGCGCAGCTATGCCGATGATGAGGAGGGCGCATGATACTCCGTCACGATGACCTGATGGCCTGGGATGGGGCACCAAGCGAGGATGATCTGCACGCCGAGTTCCTCGACTGGATCTGGGAGCACGCCACGCCCATCGAACGAGACGCCATCCAACGTGAGCGCATCCGCGCGGCGCGTCAGCGCGGCGACCCGCGCTGCCCCGACTGTGGCGGGCATCGCCGCAGCGCCTGCCCGGTCTGCGCCGGGGCGGGCTTCGCCGAGCCCGCCCTGCGCCCGACGACGCCCACCGAGGAGCAGGTTGCCCGGCGGGCGGCGGCCAACGCTCCCGGTGGGTAAGCCCCGATCAGCTACTGGAGCGTATCACGCCGCTGGCGTGATGCCGGCACGGCAGGTTTCCTCCCACGTGAAGGAGCTGTGCTGTGTCACCATCTGCGTCTCCCGGACTCTTCCACCTGGCCCCCGACGCCCTGACCTTCGCCGGGGCCGGTGATCGCTTTGCGAAGAACCTCGCCGCGCTCCAGCTGATCCACGACCTGGAGGTCGCCGGTCGGCCCGCCAGCGACGCCGAGCGGCTGGCCCTCGCGCACTACAGCGCCTTTGGCGAGTCGGCCCTGCTCAACCGGCTCTTCCGCTATGACCACGGGGCCGGTCGCTACGTCCTATACGACAGCTACGCGGCCTTCCTCTCCGCCGCCGATGCGCGCCGTCTGCGCCAAGCCGCGCTCACCGCCTTCTACACGCCCCTCGACCTGATCCACGCCATCTGGCAGGCGGTCCTGCGGCTCGGCCTCGGCGACTTAGAGCGCCCCCGGATCATCGAGCCCGCCGCCGGCGTCGGCCCTTCATCTCGGCGATGCCGCCTGATCTGCGCGCCCGCGCGGCGATCACCGCCGTCGAGCTTGACCCGGTCACCAGCCGCATCCTGCGCCACATCCACCCCGACCTCACCCTCCACGGCGGGGTCGGCTTTGAGGCCGTGGAGCTGCCGAGCAACGGCTTCGACTTGGCGATCTCCAATGTGCCCTTCGGCGAGCTGGCCGTCCACGACCCGACCGTGCCCGCCGCGCTGAGGAGCACGGTGCATGACTACTTCTTCGCCAAGTCCCTGCGCCTCGTCCGCCCCGGTGGCCTGGTCGTCTTCCTCACCAGCTGGGGCACGCTGGACAAGCAGGCGAAGGCGGTGCGCAGCTTCCTGGCCGAGCAGGCCACCCTGCTGGGCGCGTTCCGCCTGCCCAACGGCGTCTTCCGGCGCATGAGCGGCTCGGCCAGCGCCACCGACCTGCTCATCCTGCAGAAGAAGCCCCAGCCCCAGCCCGAGCACCCGCACTGGCTGGATCTCGCGGAGGCCGACTACCCGCACGCGACCGACCCGCGCGCGATGACCTTCGGCTCACGCTACACCCGCGAGATCAAGGACGCCGAGGCGCTGGCCGCAGCCCGTGTGGCGGTCAACCAATGCTGGCTTGCCGACCCCCATCGCGTGATCGGCCAGCCGCTGGTCGTCGTCAACGACCAGAGCCTCTGGCTACAGGTGGCCCCGCCCGCTGGTGATCTCGCTGCCGCCCTGAGTGAGCGACTTGGCGACCTGCTCCCGTTGGCGATCATTACCCCCGGTGCGCCCGACGACCTGGCCATCGCCGATGATCATGTCGCCTCGCCACCACTGCACGAGCGCCGGGCGGCCCAGATCGCCATCCCCGTGGTCGGCGGCGTGGCCCAGGAGCGTGCCGCCGGCCTCGCCGCGATCTACAACGCGGCCAAGGCGCTCATCCGCGCCGAGCTGAACGACGAGCCAGGTGTCGATGCGGCGCGGGCCGAGCTGAATCGGGTCTACGCGTCCTTCGTGCTCCCGTTCGGCGTCATCCACGACCCGCGCAACCAGCGGCTGTTTGGCGACCTGCCCGAGCTACAGTTCCTGCTGGCCCTGGAGGCGAACCCGCGCCGCACGCCGAGCGGGCGCTGGCTCGCCGACCCGGAGCGCATCTTCCGCGCGCGCACCCTGCGCCCGCAGCGCGCCGCCCTGCCTGGCACGCTCACCCCCACCGACGCCCTGCTGCGCTGCCTCGACGAGCGCGGGAGTCTCGACCTGGACGTGATCGCCACCCTGGCCGGGATGAATCCGGCTGCCGTGCTGGACGCCCTCGGCGAGCGGGTCTACCGCATCCCTGGCACCCGCCAGTACGAGCTGGCCGACATCTACCTCAGCGGCGATGTGCGCGCCAAGCTCCAGGACGCCCGCGCCTGGACGGAGCGCGACCCCGCGTTCCAGCGGAATGTCGCCGCCCTGGAGGCGGTGCAGCCGGAACCGCTCGGCCCGCGCGACCTGATCGTCAACCTGAATGCCTTCTGGCTCCCCGGCGAGGTGGTCTCCGCCTTCATCCGCAGCTTGCTGCCGGCCTGGGCCGGCGAGGCGACCTACCGCAGCGCGCTAGGTGAGTGGCTGCTCACTGACCCCGGCCATGCTGGGGCGTTCGCGGTCGAGGCCACCACCCGCTGGGGCACCCCGCGCGCTGATGCCATCGTCATCCTCCAGGCGTCCCTGCGCGGCGTGCCGATCACGGTCTACGACGTGATCACCGTTGGCGACCGCGAGCGGCGCGTACTCAATCCGGCTGAGACCGTCGCTGCCCAGGAGAAGCAGCAAGCCATCGCCCAGGCGTTTGCCCAGTGGCTCTGGGAGGACGCTGGCCGCACCGAGCGGCTCTGTGCGATCTACAACCAGCGCTTCAACAGCGTGCGCATGCGCCGCTACGACGGGGAGCACCTCTCCTTCCCCGGCATCACCAGCCACCTGCTGCGCGACGGCGACCTGGCCGACTACCAGAAGGGCGCGGTCTGGCAGATCCTCCAGTCGCCCAGCACCCTGCTCGGCTTCGCCGTCGGCGGCGGCAAGACCTTCACCGCGATTGCGGCCGCGGTCGAGGCGAGACGCCTCGGGCTCTGCACCAAGGCGCTGGCCGTCGTGCCGAACAGCTTGGTCGGCCAGTGGGCCAACGAGGCCCGCCGGCTCTACCCCGGCATCAATGTCCTGGCGATGGCCCCCGAGGACTTCGAGAAGCAGCGGCGTGGCGTGGTGCTCAGTCGGATCGCCACCGGCGATTGGGACCTGGTCGTGATCGCCCACACCAGCTTCACGCTGCTGCCGCTGAGTGCCCGGCTGGTCAGCGACTTCCGTGACAAGGAGACCGACCGCCTGCGCGCCTACCTGGAGGAGCTGCGCGCCACCGCCGCCACCGGCGACGAGAAGCGCTCGCTCAAGCAGATCGAGCGCGCGGTGACCAAGCTGGAGCAGCGCCTCCAGACGATGGCCGACGCCATCGCCCGCGATAGCGCGCGCACGATCACCTGGGAGGAATTGGGCATCGATATGCTGATCGTCGATGAGGCCCAGGCCTACAAGAATCTGCCCGTGCAGACTCGACTGACCAACATTGCCGGGCTGCCCACCGCGCACAGCCAGCGGGCACTGGACATGCGCATCAAGACCTGGGATCTGCTTCGGCGGCGCAGGAAGGTCACCTTCCTCACCGCCACCCCGATCATGAACACGATCGGCGAGGCGTACGTGATGCAGCTCTACCTCCAGGAGCCGCAGCTGGAGGCGGTGGGCATCCACCACTTCGACGAGTGGGTCTCGCTCTACGCCCAGCCAAAGATGGCCTTCGAGCTCAGGCCCGACGGATCGGGATTTCGCCAGAACACCCGGCTGGCCACCTTCGTGAACCTGCCGGAGCTGTCGAGCATGTGGCGGCAGGTGCTCAACGTGCGCACCAAGGCCCAGATGGGCCTGCCCGAGCCGACCCTGGTCACCGGCAAGGTCATCCCGGTGGTCATCCCGCCCGCGCCCGCCTTGAAGCGCTACGTCCAGTCGCTGGCCGCCCGTGCCGATGCCGTGCGTGCGGGGCGGGTCGATCCGACCGTGGACAATATGCTCAACATCGTGGGCGATGGGCGCAAGGCCGCGCTGGACATCCGCCTGGTCGTGCCGAAGGCACCCCGTCCGCGCCAGAGCAAGATCGCCGCCCTGGTGGCGAACGTCGCCCACCTCTACCGGGTCTTCGAGGCTCAGCAGGCCACCCAGCTGGTCTTCTGCGATCTGGCCACGCCGAAGGGTCGCGGGCTGGGCGGCGATGACCCGCCGACCCGTCTGACCGCCAGCCAGCTGGAGGGTGACGCCGCCGAGGGCACCCCCGAGGTCGAGACCGCCGAGGAGCGCTGGCTGAGCAACTTCGTCTACTACGAGATTCGCGACGGCCTGGTGCAGCAGGGCATCCCACGCGACCAGATCGCCTTCATCCACGACGCCGCAACCAAAGCCCAGCGCGACGCCCTGTTCGCCGCGATGAACGATGGCCGGGTGCGCGTCCTGCTCGGCTCGACCGGGAAGATGAGCACCGGGATGAACGTGCAGCGCCGCATGATCGCCCTACACAACCTGGACTGCCCCTGGCGTCCGGGCGACCTGGAGCAGCGCCACGGCCGTATCCTGCGCCAGGGAAATCAGTGGCCTGAATGCTACATCTTCAGCTACATCACTGAAAGCTCATTCGACAGTTACATGTGGCAGGCGATTGAGAGCAAGGCCCGCTTCATCGAGCAGGCGTTGGCGGGCGAGATCACCGCCCGCACGGTCGAGGATACCTCCGAGGTGGTGCTCTCCGCCGCCGAGATCAAGGCCATCGCCAGCGGCAACCCCCAGGTGGTGCGCAAGGTACAGCTGGAGGCCGAGGTGGCCCGGCTGGATCGGGTGCGTGCGGTCTGGCTGGACACCCGGCGCAACCTGAGAGTCGAGCGCGGCCAGGTCGAGGACGAGATCCGCCGGGCCGAGCGGCGGCGGGGCCAGTGGTCACAGGCCCAGGCGCTCACCGCCGCCCACCCGCACGAGCCGTTCAGCGCCGCCGTGCAGACGGCGGTAGGCAGCGAGAGCTTCCAGCCCTTCACCGTGCGGGCGGAGGCCGGCGCAGCCGTGCGGAAGGTGGCGCATGACTACCAGAGCACGGCAGCCTTCCAGCGCCAGCGGCTGCGCGGGGTGGTCGCGCGCTACCGAGGCCTCGACCTGGTCGTCCAGGCCCACGCCGCCTTCACCGCCGAGCTGAGCCTGGCCCTGCCTGATGGCACCACCCTCGATCCCATCAGTGCCACCACCGACACCGGAATCTGGCAGAGTGTCAGCCACCTCATCGGCGAGATCCCCGCCATCCGCGAACGAGCGCAGGCGCGCATCGCCCAGTCCCAGGAGCGCATCGCGACCATCGACCGCGAGCTGGCCCGGCTGGAGCTGTGGGATGGCCAGGAGCGCTACGACGCGGCGGCCAGCGAGCTGCGCGTGATCGCCGCTGCCTTCGCCGCCGCCGAGGAGCAGGCCAGCGGCGAGCGCCCGCAGACAGAAGCGACACCAGAGGTACAACCAACGCCCGACGATGCCACCCTCGCCGAGATCCTCCTGGCCCTCGCTCAGGAGGATCGCACCCGCGACGGATGCGACGAGCCGCTCGTCATCATCCCGCCCGCGCCAGCGTCGCTCGCCTGGATGGCTGCCCAGGCTGAGCAGTCCACCGCTCTACGACCCGCCGCGCCACCAGCCGAGCCGACGGCTATCCCAGCGCTGCCAGCCCCGTCGCTGCCCGCCATGCGACGCCGCCCGGTTGTGCCAACGCCCTCCCACGGTGAGGCGTTCAGCCAGTTGCCGCTGTTCTGAGGACGCCCCAGGGATGGGTGGCTCCGCCCCAGTGCCTACCAGCCGCCCTGCGGCTGGTTCGCTGTGCCCAGGATTCGCAATTAGCGGAAAGGGCATCCCAATGGCACGGTTCACCCCCGAGAGCGCGGCCGGCTACGGTCGGCGCGGCGGGCAGCGCTCGCATCAGCACCTGGAGCAGCAGTACGCCGACCTCGTCCTCACCAATCCTTCGGTCGCCGCGCGGGTGGCGCACCTTATCCGCCAGGGCCACCGCCTCGTGCTGGCCCTGCGCGTTGTAAAGATCGTCGATGCAATGCGAGCGGAGACCCACTAATGCGTATCCGTGAGCTGCCCGCCGACGCCCAGCCCGCCCAGCGGATCGCCGCCGCTGGCCCGGCCGCCCTCAGCGACGCCGAGCTGCTCGCCCTCGTCTCTGGCCAGCAGGATCTGGCGGTCTGCCAGGACGCCCTGACCACCTACCAGGGCTGGGTCGGCCTGCTGCGCGCCGACGACCGCGCCCTGGCCGTCGCCATCGGCACCGCCCGCAAGGCCGCCGCCGTGCGCGCCGCCCTGGAGATCGGCCGCCGCCTGGTGCAGGAGCGCGAGGACACCCGCTTCCAGGTGCGCTCCCCCGCCGACATCGCCAAGCTGCTGATGGTCGATATGCTCGCCCTCGACCAGGAGGAGCTCTGGGTGGCCTGCCTCGATACGAAGAACCGGCTGCTCAAGATCGCCAAGGTCTACCGGGGCTCGGTGAATACCGCCCAGATCAGGGTTGGCGAAGTGTTCAAGGATGCCGTGCGGCTCAACGCGACCTCGGTGATTATTGCGCATAACCATCCCAGCCTTGACCCGACCCCCTCTCCCGAGGACATCCTGCTCACCCGCCAGATCGTCGAGGCCGGCAAGCTCTTGGACATCGAGGCACTCGATCACCTGGTCGTCGCGGGCGGAAGGTATGTCTCCCTTCGGGAGCGGGGCCTCGGCTTTTCAAGCTAGCATTTCTGGCGGTGTCCTGAGTTTTGTCCAGAGCTTTGTCATATTCCTGATTGCGCTTTCTGGCCATACGCTAGAAAGGCAGCTGCTGGTGATGATCGGCTGCGCTGGCAATCCCCACCTGGCAGCTGCGCAGCCTGAAGAGGAGACACCCATGCCCAAGCGACGCGCCCACGGCGAAGGCACCCTATCCTACGACGAGAAGCGCAAGCGCTGGTTCTACTACCTGCCCCGCGACGAGACCGGCGCCCGTCAGCGCATCAGCGGTAAGACCCGGGCGGAGGTGCTGGCCAAGGCTGAGGAGCTGAAGGCCAAGCGCGCCCAGGGCCTCGACCTCGACGCCAAGCAGCCCACCATCGCGCAGTTCAGCGAGGTCTGGCTGCGCGACGTGGTCAAGCGCACCCGCCGCGCCAGCACCCACGACAGCTACGAGCAGATGTTTCGCCTCTACATCAACCCCAGGCTCGGCAAGATCCGCCTCGACAAACTGACCGCCGCCCGCGTCCAGGGCTGGATCAACATGCTCGTCGACGCCGGCCACCGCGCCGCCACGGTGCGCAACGCCTACCTCCGGCTGCGCGGCATGCTCGATGTGGCGGTGCGCTACCGCCTGATCAACGCCAACCCGGCCAAGGAGGTCGACCTGCCGCCGCTCACCAATGATCGCCCGCGTGTGCTTAGCCTCGCCGAGGCCCGCGTCCTACTCCGCGCCGCCGACGGCACGCTCGACCTGCGCACGCCGTACACGACCAAGAACCGCCGAACCAAGAAACAGCCAAAGCTGGGCACGCGCTACGCGCTGGTCTATCACCTGCTGCTTGCGCTCGGGCTGCGCCGCGGCGAGGGTCTCGGGCTGAGCTGGGACGACCTGGACTGGGAGGCGGGGACGGTGCAGGTGCGCCGGCAGGTGCAGGTGGTTAACATGAAGGTGGTGGTCAGCGAGTACACCAAGACCGACGCCGGGCGGCGCACCTTGCCGCTCGCGCCTGCGCTGCTTGAGCGGCTTCGCGCGTACCGGCTCAATCAGGAGGAGGAGCGTGCGCTGATGGGGCCTGGCTGGAATGAGCGCGGGCTAATCTTCGTCGCCGAGACCGGTGCGCCGGTGGGGCCGTCGAACCTGGCTCGCCACTACCGGGTGCTGCTCGTATGCGCCGGGCTCGGCCCGCTGCGCCTGCACGACCTGCGCCACACCTGCGCCACGCTCCTTGGCGAGCGGACAAGCGACCGCGTGATCGCGGCCATCCTCGGCCACACGCCGGGCACCGTGACGGCGCGCTACGCGAAGGTAACACTGACCCAGATGCGCGCGGCCCTGGAGGAGCTGTATCAGGAGGTGACTGCGGCGGACTGAGGCGGACTGCGGCGGACGGGAGGGAGCGCGAGGCAAATGGTACTCACAATGGTACTCACCCCCCCAAATGGCAAAGGAAACGCGGAATTCTCGTACGAGAATTCCGCGTCCTGATGCGGAGCGGGCGACGCGATTCGAACGCGCGACCATCTGCTTGGAAGGCAGATGCTCTACCACTGAGCTACGCCCGCACGCCCCGAATGTACCATATTAATCGTCTGAACGCAAATAACGAAAGTGCGTATACGTGCTCAGGCTCTCGTGGCGACAGATGGGTTGCCGAGCGCCGGACACACGGTAGACGCATCATAAAACGCTCGGTGTTCGGTTATCCTTCAATCAGCGTGCGGATGCGTCGGCGGGCGATAGCCAGGGATCGGCGGGTGAGGGGCGAGAGCGGGGTGCCCAGCGCGAAGCTCTCGGCGGGGAGTGTGATTAGCCATGCGCGTGGGGCACGACCATAGAGGACGTGCGCTAGGGCCAGGAGCGCTGTCGGGTCGCTGACATGCATGTCGAGAGATGACAGCCTATCCGCCGGGTGCAGGGGCTGTACGCGCACCCCGCCCCCACCTACGCGGGCATCCACAAAGATCGCCCTGCGCACCTGCGCGAGTGGCTCGGCCAGTTCAGGGGTGAGCTGGTGGGCGGCGATAGCGTACACGCCAGAGAGACTCCAGCGTGCCACCGTCGTTGCGACCCGTGGGCCAGCAGCGTCGTCTCCACGCAGGGTGCTGCCGTAACCTACCACCATAGCCGATAGTCGATAGCCGATAGCCGATCCTCGCCGTGCGGACATTGCTTGCTCCCAAGGCTTGTGCCGGTGCGACTATCGGCTATTACTACAGTTGTAGTTCCGGAATTGCGCGGGCCGGAGGGTTCAAAGCCTATTCAACAGCAATAGGAAACCTGCTTCGTCGGTAAGTTTTGATCTCTCAAACTCCTGCTAAAAGTGGCGCTGAGATAACTACAACTGTAGTACTATCGGCTATTGGCTATTTTCACGTTAGACATGGTTCAGAACAGCTTTACAGTGTGGCGGGGACGCGATGAGGCGGGGACGCGAGGATGCGAGGATGCGATAGCATCGCCTCGTCGCATCCTCGCCTCATCGCCTCACTGTAAAGCTGAAACCTGGCACCTGAAACCTTGTCTTAGCGCATCAGTCGGTCGAGGGCTGCGTTCCACGCCTTCATCCGGTCGGGGTTCCCACCGACATCAGGATGGTGCAGGCGCGCCATTGCCTTGCGAATCGCGTTCACCTCATCATCGCTGATCTGTCCAGCCAGTCCACCAACATCGATGGGCGGAACGACATTGTCGGGAGGATCCGCCGAGAGACCGGAATCTAGGCGTGTCGCCCGTTGACGCCATGTATTTCGATCATTCGTCAGCACCGTATTCTCACGCATCGTCTCGGTGAGGGTTTCTACCATTTTCGCATGGGCGCGCTGGGCCTCGGTGACAGCGGCCAGTGACTTATCCAATTGACGGCGCAGACTGCGGGACTCAACGTGCGCCTCCGCCAGCTCGCGGCGCAGCAGTTCATACTCGCGCTGGCTGATGCCCTCGCTGCTCAGCGGCAGATCCTCCGGCTTTAACACGTAAACCTCCGCAGCGATTCCCTCTCCCCATCCCTCCCCCGCTGGGTACGGAATTCGGCTCCTCACCCTACCCTAACGCGGGGAGGCTGGGAGGGGGCGGCAATTTTTCAGACAACTTCTAAAATTCTTTACCGGAAAGACTATAACACTACACCTACAAGGTGTCCACACATAGCAAATCCTCTTTGGTGCGCTCGATCATAGGTCGCTCTACAGTGGGTCATACTCGCTGGTGAGGGTGCGCCAGAAGGTGATCATCTGACGACGTACCGCCGAAGCGCTGGTGCCAAGGGTGCGGATGAGGACACCGCAGTTGTTGGGGAGAACCGTTGCACCACCGTCGCCGCCGCAGAGCTGTGCAGCCCGCACGCAGAGGGTCTCTGCGTGCAGGCTGTCACCGAGGAGGTAGAGGCTGCCGAGTACTGGCGTTGTGCCGAAGACCCCGGTTATGGATGGATCAGCGTGGCGGGGTTCGATGCGGGCGCGTTCGGCGGCGAGACACGTGCCCGCCTGATCGTAGATCTCCAGCAGCGACTCGAAGCGTGTGAACTGAAAGACCTCGCCACGGGCCAGTCGCCCCGGCACAACTACATCGAGCAGTACTAGCCGCGCCTCTGGGGCGAGATCAACCCGTAACTCCTGGCGAAAGCATGCGTCTGCGAACAGGATGAGCGGCTCGGGAAGCCAGCGCAGGCGGCTGCCGACACCCAGGCGCAGCCGGATCTCCTGAGTCGCTGCCCCGGCGGGCATTGCGTAGACCTGGGTTGCCGCTGCGCCGCTGATGGTCGCCTCGGCTCCGGCCCCAAGCTCCACCTGAATGTGATTGTGGTCACCAGCGAGAATACCGCCCAGATGCAGCATCGTGAGGTTCGCCCGCCCAGGGTGATCCGGGTCGTCGTAGCGTATGCGCGAAAGTTGGAGCGGTGGCACCGCCAGGCCACGGTGGAGGCGCGTCGTCTCGCCGTCATGCGCGAGCAGCAGGTCGATCTGGCCCTCGGCGTGACGGCGGGCCGTAGGAGGTGCGATAGTAATCATGCCTGTTCCGGTATCAGCAGCGCCTGCGTGATCATATCCAGCATATCGGTGATTCCCGCACCGGTGCGGCAGTTTGTGAAGAGGAAGGGGCGTCCGCCACGCACTAGGCGCGAGTCACGCTCCATCACCTCTAGGCTGGCACCGACATAGGGCGCGAGATCGGTCTTGTTGATCACCAGCAGGTCGGCCCGGATCAGCCCCGGCCCACGCTTGCGTGGGATCTTGTCGCCGCCAGCTACGTCGATGACAAAAATTGCGTAGTCCACCAGCGCCTTGCTAAAAGAGAGAGTCAGGTTATCGCCGCCGCTCTCCAGCAGCAGGATGCGCGCATCGCTGTAGCGGGCCTCTAGCTCGGCGGCGGCGGCCATGTTCATGGTCGGGTCGTCGCGCACGGCGGTATGGGGGCAGGTGCCGGTTTCTACCCCCACCACACGGGCCGGGTCGAGAGTACCGGCGAGGGTGCGCCGCACGTGTTCGGCGTCCTCACGGGTGACAATGTCGTTGGTGATCACGAGGGGCGGGTAGCCAGCATCCAGTAGCAGCGGCACCAGCGCCTCGATCAGCGCGGTCTTGCCGGAGCCAACCGGCCCGCCGATGCCAACGCGGGGGATGCGGCCACGCCTGCCGGTGAGTGGCATGGCGGTCGGCTCGTCGGCATGGCTATGGGAATCGTGGTGCATTGGGTGGATCCTCTGGAATTGATCTTAGGGCTGCCGCCGCTGGACGACCCTCACCCCCTGCCCCTCTCCCTCACAGGGAGAGGGGGCTGGGGGGTGAGGGCTGTCCGGCGGCAGAATTCTTTGCCTAAGGCATGTTTCAAAATGGGTACATTCAGCTTTACAGTCTTGCGATGAGGCGATGAGGCGATGAGGCGATACGGAACGCCTCACCGCGTCATCGTTTCATCGCTGAACTGTCAAGCTGGATTGAACCATCCCTAACTCACAAAAAGGTGAAGATCGTCGTAGCGGTGCTGGAACTGCATGATCTCGATCTGCGGGGCAAACCCGCCGATCTCGCGCCAGTCGGCGTGTTCGCCCGCCGCCGCCGCCAGGGCCATTGTCGGACGGACGCGGGCGAGCAAGCGCTGCCCGGCGACGTGATCGATGGCGCTGAGCCGTACCGCCGCGCTCACTAGGCTGACGGCGAAGCTATGCAGTTCGATCAGCACGGCGGACGCCTCGCCCAGCCCGCAGGCCACTGCCGCCAGGGCTAGGGCCACGGCCTGGTGACCAGGGGTGCGGCCCGCTTCAACCCGCTGGGCGTAGGCGGGCAGCACCGGGCCGCCAAACAGATCGGCCCCCAGCGCCGCCACGCGCCCCCCGCAGCGGCGCGAGGCGAGGCGGCCTTCGGGGGCCAGTTTCGTCGCCTCCAGCCGGGCGTCCACCGCCACGATCAGGTCGAGATCGCCTGTGGCGGCGGCGCGGGCCGCCCAGCGTGCTGCCAGCGCCTCG
>CAIWXH010000113.1 GCA_903916565.1 uncultured Oscillochloris sp.
AACTGGAGGCGTATGAGAGCGGGACGCTCCAGCGGATCGTTATCGCCGAGGGCCAGATCGTGCCCGTCGGCCAGTTGATCGCCTGGATCGGCGATGGGCCGGTCGAGGCGGCGGTGCCCGCCGCGCCGCCAAGCGCCGCGCTACCACCTGCCGATGGCGCTGCCCCAGGCGTGGTCGCCGCACCTGCGCCGAGCGATGACAACGAGCGCATTGTCGCCTCGCCAGTCGCCCGGCGGCTCGCCGAGGAATTGGGTGTCAATCTGCGCCACGTCGCGGGCACTGGCCCCGGTGGGCGCATCATCAGAGAGAATGTCGAGGCGCACGCGGCCCAGGCGAAGGCCAACACAGCCGTGCCTGCGGCCCCGGCACCGGTTGCGCCTGCGGCCCCGGCACCGGTTGCGCCTGCGGCCCCGGCACCCGCCGTGCCCACAGCCCCGGCGCCCGTGGCGAAACCCAGCGCACCACCCGCCGCGCCCGCCGCCGCGACCATCACGCCGCTGTCGCGCATGCGGAAGGCCATCGCCCGCGCCATGAGCGAGTCGAAGCCCGGCGTGCCGCACATCTACGTCACGGTTGAGGTTGATATGGACGCCGCGATGGCGCTGCGGCAGCAGATCAACCTCAGCGGCGCGCATAAAGTCTCGATCAACGACTTCATCGTGAAAGCCGCCGCGAAGACCCTGCTCAAGCTGCCCGCCGTCAACGCCAGCCTAGTCACGGGCGCGGACGGCCAGCTTGCGCTGGCCCAGCACACGGCGGTCAATGTGAGCGTGGCGGTGGCGCTTGACGATGGCCTGATCGCCGTCGTTGTTCACGACGCCGACAAGAAGAGCGTCGGCACGATCAACGCCGAGATTCACGACATGGCCGGTCGCGCCCGCGAGGGCAAAGTCAAGCAGCACGAGCTTGAGGGCGCGACCTTCCAGGTCACCAACCTGGGCATGTTCGGCGTCACCGAGTTCTGCTCGATCATCGTCGCGCCCCAAGCCGCCTCGCTTGCGGTTGGCGCCGTGCGAAAGGTGCCCGTCGTCAGGCATGACCAGATTGTCGTCGGCCACGTGCTGAACCTGACGCTCAGCGCCGACCACCGCATCGTGGATGGGGCCGTCGCCGCGCACTACCTCAAGGCGCTCAAGGCGCTGCTTGAGGCGCCGCTGGGCATCCTGGTGTAGCGCAACCGGCACCTTGCACGAAGCAAGGCCCGCCTGGGAAACCAGGCGGGCCTTCTTCGTTGCCCCACCTGGGCACGGGCGCTGCGCCACCGTCAGGATGCCACCCGATTCTTGCCCGCCTGCTTGGCGCGATAGAGTGCCTGGTCGGCGCGGTGGACAATCGCGTCAATGCCCGCGTCCTTGGTGGGTATGCCAACGGCGAGGCCAATGGAAACCGTGACCACGCCGACCGGTGCGCCACGGTGGGGCACCGCGAGCGCAAAGACACTCGCGCACATTTGTTCGGCGACAACAACCGCGCCCGCCGCGTTGGTCGCCGGAAGAATGACGATAAACTCTTCGCCGCCGTAACGCCCGAAGAAATCGCTCGTGCGCTGCAACGTGCTTTGCAGCGCGACGGCCACCACTTTGAGCAGTTCGTCCCCCGCAAGGTGCCCGTAGGTGTCGTTGTAAAGTTTGAAATTATCGAGGTCGAGCATCAGCACGCTGACCGCAAGTTGCTCACGGGTAGCCAGGGTCTGCAGGAGGGTGAGCATCTCGTTGACCTTGCGCCGGTTCGGAATGCCGGTGAGACCGTCGAGGGTGGCGAGGTTGTGGAGGTAGGCGTTGTGCTGCCGGATCACCACCTCGTAGCAGAAGCGCTGGTGGCGGGCGCGGTACAAGAACTGGGCGATCATGATCGCGAAGGCCGTCACCGCGACAATGTTGATAATGTTGCTGGTTAGCGAGAGCGCCAGCCCGCCGCCGATGGCCTGGAAAATGGCGCCACCGAGGTAGATGAGACTCGGCCCTGCCACCCCGATGATCTGCCGGAGCGAGAGAATGAAGAACGTACTCGTGAGCAGGAGGTTGATCACGAAGATGAAGGTGCCGCCCTGCGTGGCCGACGCGATGGCGGTCAGCCGTGCGGCGAAAAAGAGCGAGAGGCTCGCCGCGCCGAGGAAGACCGCCTGCTGGTAGCGATAGGGGCGTGTACCGGGCTTGCCGATGAGCAGCAGGTAGAGGAGGCTTGCCCCGATCCAGGCCATTCTGAGCCAGGTATTCTCGTTGAACTGGCCGCTGCTCTGCCGATTCATCAGAATCGCAAACGTGTTGATCAGCGCCCCAAGCACCAGGATGGCGAGGAAGTGCTTCAGGTTGTCTACGAGCACCGTTTGCTTGAATTCGCCGAACTCCTCGGCGGTGAGCTGGTAGCCTTCTGGCGATGGTGTGACTGGTTGCATACAATAGCCCCAAAAGCCGGAACGAGGTTCACGATGCGTACACGGATTCAGAAGTGGGGCAACAGTTTGGCCGTGCGTATTCCGAAGTCAGTTGCCGCAGAAGTCGGTCTGGCTGACGATTCGGTGGTTGATCTGCGCGTCGTCAATGGGCAAGTCGTCGTTGTTCCCTGTGCTCCCACAGCGTATACCCTCGACGCATTACTTGCGGAGATCACCGACACCAATCTGCAGCACGAACTACCCACCGATCCGGCGGTGGGCGCGGAGGTCTGGTGATGCCGTATGTGCCTGAGCGGGGCGATGTGGTTTGGCTGACCTTCACGCCCCAAGCCGGGCACGAACAGGCGGGGCGGCGACCGGCGGTGGTACGCTCGCCAAGCGCCTATAACCGGCGGGTCGGACTGGCGCTGTTCTGCCCCATCACCAATCAGCAGAAGGGCTATCCCTTTGAAGTCGTGCTGCCGGAAGACGTGGGCGTGACCGGCGTCATTTTGGCGGATCAGGTGAAAAATCTGGACTGGCGCAGCCGGAATGCGGTCTTTCTGGCGACGCTTCCTGCTACAGTCATCACCGACGTGCTGCACAAGCTGCTGACGCTGGTGTCAGTCAGTTCGTGAATGGGCATCTGGGGCGGTAGCGACGCAATATCTTGCGTCGCTACCGCCCCAGACGCCCCGCCGGGGCGTCTTTACTCACCCTGGCGCAAGCTCCGCTGCGCGTAGGCCACCACCTCGGCGCGATTCTTCAGATGCAGTTGGCTCATCATCTGCCCCATATACTTCTTAATCGTGCGCTCGGCGTACCCCAGCCGATCCCCGATTTCACGGTACGTGCGCCCCTGCGCGACCATCTGAAGCACCTGGGCTTGTTGCTCAGACAGCTCCACCTCTGGTGCCAGTTCGGCGGACGGCTCGCGGCGGGCGAATTCGTGCAGCACCTTGCGCGCCAGACCGGGCGAGAGCGGCACTTCGCCCTGCACCACCCCGCGCAGCAGATTACACAATTCGTCGCCGTCGAGGCTCTTGAGCAAATAGCCCGAGGCGCCGCTCTTGAGCGCCTCAAACAGATGCGCCTCGTCATCAGAGGCGGTGAGCATCACAATCTGGATGGTGGGCAGCGCCTGCGTGATCATGCGGGTCGCCTCTAGCCCATCGCAGCCCGGCATCTGCACATCCATCAGAATGACATCGGGCAGCAGACGCTGGGCCGCTTCAAAGGCCGCGAAGCCATCGGCGGCGGTGCCCAGCACCTGAAACCCCCGGCCCACCAGCAG
>CAIWXH010000114.1 GCA_903916565.1 uncultured Oscillochloris sp.
AGCCCGAAAGTCGTCATGCGCAAAGCCTGGCTGGCCCTGATGGGAGCCGCGCAGCGAGCCTATCTCGACGCGGGCGGTGACGGGAATAAAACCAACCCCGCCGATCCGTACATGACCGTCCTGGGCTACTTCAACAACCTGCGTGAGCTGGGCGGTGCGCGGCGTATTCTGGAAGAAGAGGTGCAGAACACCGTCAAAGGCTACGGGGCACGCATGCGGGTTGGCGAAGTCAGCGGCCTCTTTGCGGATCGCACCCGATTCAGCGCCGTTCTCGAACTGACCTCGCGAGTGACGACCGACCAGATCGCCGAGGCCCGCCGTCGGCTCGAATCGCCCTTTCACCGCCGGGATGACCGGGTTGACTGCGCCCTGGCCACCAACATGATCTCGGTCGGCCTCGACATTCAGCGCCTCGGCCTGATGCTGGTCGTCGGCCAGCCCATGCTCACCGCCGAATATATTCAGGCCACCAGCCGCGTCGGTCGCGACGACGCCCGACCGGGGCTGGTTGTCACCCTGCTCAACGTCCACAAACCGCGTGACCGCTCGCACTACGAGCGATTCCGTCACTACCACGAGACCTTCTACCGCTCAGTAGAGGCCACCAGCGTGACTCCCTTCTCGGCGCGTGCGATGGATCGCGGCTTCGCCGGTGCCCTCGTCGCCCTGGCCCGTCATCACGAGCCGACCCTCAGCCCGCCCGCCGGGGTTGCCCAGATCGCCTCGGTGCGAACGACGCTGGAATCCTATCTCATCCGCGTCTTCCAGCAACGCATCCACCAGCAGGTCTTCGCCGACGACAACGAGCGCAGCGAGCGCCTACGGGCCGTACAGAACCGCATCGTCAACCTGCTCGACTCCTGGCAGACGGTGGTTGATGCGTACCTCCAGGCTCCCATCGCCGTGCAGTACCAGCAGTACGAGGGGACGAGTACCGCCAAACCCCTGCTCCGCGATACCCTGGACACACACTTTGAATCGGAACACCACCGCTCATTCCGCGCCAGCCGGTCGCTGCGCGATGTCGAACCCGACGTGAACCTGTATCTGCGCGACGCCAACAACCAGCCGGTGGAAGAATAGCCGATAGCCGATAGCCGATAGCCGATAGCCGATAGCCGATAGGCCCGGTCGAAGCTCGCGCAGGCGGGGTTCGTACCCATAGCCGGGGGGTTCAGCCCCACAGCAAAGGATCGCTCCGATGACCAAAGCACACGGCCAACTCCGTCGCGGCCAACTCCTGACCACCTACGGGCCGGGTGCCCTCTTCGACCTGCCGCGCCACTCGGCGATCATCGGCGGGCTGGACGCCTGGCCGCACACGAGCAAACTTGAGGAAATCGTCGAGGCCCGGCTTTCGCGCACACTCCAGCACATGACCGGCGTGGTGATGCCGAAACTCTACGCGCCCCCTGCGAGCGACGACGCGCCCAATGCCGCGCCCATCGGCATCGGCGTCTACCGCTTCCCGGAGTGGTTCGTCGTTCAGGAAGAGATCGCGCCGGGAGAGCAGA
>CAIWXH010000115.1 GCA_903916565.1 uncultured Oscillochloris sp.
CGGTGCCCAGGTCGAAGACGACGCTAATCCACAGCGCCAGCCACATCGCGTCGTGGCGCGAGGCGTCGTAGGGCATGCGGAATTGGATGAGCGACGGCAGCAGCGCGGCGATCACACGGACGAGGATCGCGAGTGCGGCACCAAGAAACGCCGCCACCTCCGGCGGCAACTGGAGCCACGCCAGAATGGGCAGCGCTGCGTTTGAGAGGCTATTGGCGATGGGGTCCATCGCGTTCCAGGTCGAGAGTAGATCGTAGCGCAGCCAGAGCAGGCCGAAAAAGAGCGTCAGGCAGGCGTCGAAGGCCAGCGCCCACCACACCGCCTGCGCCCGCGTGAAGCGCGCCACGTCGTCGGTCGCCAGCTCGATGCCGTAGGGCACGTCGAGCAGCCGATAGAGCATGCCCATGCCCTTGTGGCGCTGCCGAAACTCGTGCAAGCGCCGCATGCGCTCGGCGGCCCGCTCCTTGCCGACCCCGTCCCCGCCGACCATCCGCCGATCCAGCCCGTCCATCGCAAGTGGTGGAATCATGACGACCCTCCATGAGAAGGGTGTCGGGAAGTGACAAGCCGACACGAAAACAGCACCCCAGGCTGAGGGCTGAGGGCTGAGGGTTGAGGGCGGTAACAGCGTGGCGCTGCTCAGCCGTCAACCTTCAGCCGTCAACCTCGCGATCAGGGTGCTGCTGGAGGGTGCCGCACGGCGTGGTACCATGCAGCCCAGCCTCACGCCTGGTAACGCAGGTGTGGGGTTAGTAGCCGCTTGGTGGTCTGAACACCTTGCGGCTACGTCACTTCTTGAAGACTATAGTACACTTGCTAGGGTGTACTGTCAAGATCGGTCGCGATATTTTTTGGGGATGTTGTCGAAGCTGCGTGAGAAGAGGTATTCATCGACAGCGGTTCGAGTTGTTAGCCAGAACAGACCGACTCGTTTTGCTTTCAGGCGACCACGCTTAATATAGTCGTTGAGTGATCGCTTGTTCAACCCGCTATACTCCGCCGCCTGCTGGAGCGTGATCAGCTCGCCGACGGTGAGGGGGTCGCGGGGGTCGTTGTGGGACATTGGCCCTCACCCCCCTGCCCCCTCTCCCAAGAAGGGAGAGGGGGAGATGCATGCGATGGGTTCGGCTCCCCACTCTCCTTGTGGGAGAGGGGTTGGGGGAGCGGGGGAGCTGTGTGCGATGGGTTCGGCTTCCCTCTCCCCTTGTGGGAGAGGGGTTGGGGGAGCGGGCCGAGCGGCGGGCGGCGAGCCGAAGGCGGCACGGATCTGGGTAAGGGCCTCTGGGAGGTTCCGCTCTACAAGGTCTGCGGGGAGTCGGAGCACTCTGAGGTCGAGGGCTTCGAGCAACTCCTGGCGGTGCCGGTCATACTCCGCCTGGGTCGCGTGGATCGGGCCGTCAACCTCGATGATCAGCCGCTCTGCGCCGCAGAAAAAATCCACGACAAACGACCCAAGGGGCTGCTGGCGGCGGAAGCGACGCCCGTCAAGCTGCTTCCGCCGTAGGGCTTGCCACAGGATCGCCTCGCTACGGGTCGGCGTCTTGCGAAAGCCGCGCGCCACCTCGGTCATCTTCCGCTTCAGGGCGGGCGGGATTGCCCAGTACGTAGGATCACTCTTCCCCCCCTCTCCCGTGCTGGGAGAGGGGGTAGGGGGGTGAGGGTCGGTGGTGTCCAGGGGCCGCAGCTTGCCCACCGTCACCGGGTCAATGGGCGTCTGGTTCTGGTTGGGGTCGGTGGGCATACGAAAATCTGCAATCTACCATCAAAAATCCAAAATCAAAAACCTACATCATGCGCTTGGCACCGGCAATTCACTGAGCGGGGGCGGCGCGTGGCCCCGGCCTTTTAGCAGCACAAAGGCGTGAGCCTTCCGCACCATCAGCGCCTCAGA
>CAIWXH010000116.1 GCA_903916565.1 uncultured Oscillochloris sp.
GCGGTTCACACATCGCAGGTGCTTCAGCAGGCCCGTGACGCCATCGAGACGTATTTCGCGCCGTTTGTCGCGGCCACCGTCGCCGCCGTGTAAGGTTTAGTCAACCCTATGCTCGACACTATCAGCCACCGCTACATCACGCTTGCCTTCGATCTTGAGCAGCACGTCGCGGGCTTTGTTGACGCCTACTTCGGCCCGCCCGAGCTGAAGGCGCACGCTGGTCTGCGCCCACCTGCTGACATTGCCGCCGACATCGCCACGCTTAGGGCCGAAGTCGCCGCCAGCGCTTACCCGGCCAGTCGCAAGGGCTACCTTGAGGTGCAGTTGCGGGCCATCGCGTGTACCGCCCGCCGCCTTGCCGGTGAGCCGATCAGCTTTAGTGATGAGGTGCGCGAGTGCTTCGATGTCGCGCCGCTCTTCACCCCCGAGACCACCTTCGAGGCCGCTAACGCCGAGCTTGAAACGCTGCTTCCCGGCGCTGGCCCGCTGGCTGAACGTCTCACTGTGTGGCGTCGTCGCTACGAGGTAGACACGGCGACGGCCCGCCAGATGATCGACGTGATCGCCGTCGAGGCGCGCCGCCGCACCGCCGCCCTGGTCGATCTGCCTGACTCCGACGAGGTGCGCTTTGCGCTGGTGCGCGACAAACCCTGGTCTGGCTACAACTGGTATCTGGGCGACGGGCGCAGCTTGGTTGAAGTGAATACCGACCTGCCCATACGCGCCGACTCGCTGCTCGATCTGGTCTGCCACGAAGCGTACCCCGGCCATCACACCGAACACGCGCTGAAAGAGCAGTTGCTCTACCGGGGGCAGGGCTGGGGCGAACAGGCCATTCAGCTCATCAATACGCCCGAGTGCGTCATCGCCGAAGGGATCGCCACGCTGGCCGCCACCATGATCTTCGGCGCTGAACTGCACACCTGGGCCGCTGAACACATCTATCCCTTGGCTGGCATTACGGGCGACCCGGAGCGCGAGCAGCGCATCACGCTTGCCCAACGCAGCCTGCGGGCGCTGAATGGCAACGCCGCCACGCTGCTGCACGAGCGCGGCGCCGACCCCGAGGAGGTCGTGCGCTACCTGATGCGCTACGGCCTCCGCAGCGAGCGCGAAGCCCGCCAGAGCTTGCGCTTCATCAGCACGCCGCTCTGGCGCAGCTACAGCTTCACGTACTTCGTTGGGCGGCAGATCCTGGGGGCGTGGCTTGCCCGTGGCGACCAGCACACGCGCTTCCGCCGCCTGCTCACGGAGCAAGTCTACCCGTCGATGCTTGCCGAGGGGTGAATGGCGGTTCGTCTTGAGGCAAGGTTTCAGGTGTCGGGTTTCAGGTTTCAGGCCGAGCGCATCACTAAGACCTGCGTGTGCCCAAATGGTAACGCTTCGACCAACCTTGTCCTAGCCTTATTTCAATGGCGGTTCCACGCAACACCGGGGAGATCTCGCGCAAAGCCGCAAAGCCGCAAAGCCGCAAGGCGTCACGTTCGGCACACGCATGACGTTCTGTTGCGCTCAACCTGACACCCGACACCTGACACCCGACACCTGAAACCTGACACCCGACACCCGACACCCGACACCCGACACCCGACACCTGAAACCTGAAACCTGAAACCTGAAACCTGAAACCCTATGCACGACGGCTACATCTTCACCCTGGGCATCTGTGGCAGCGCCAGCGCAAGCGGGCCAGCACAGGGCTGTCTCGACCTGATGCTCGCCGCGCTGGCCCCGGTGAAACGCGCCGCCTATCTGGGCGAGATCCTGGTGCGCGAAGGCGAACCCAGCCTCGATGACCCGCTGCTTGGCCCCGTGTGCGCCGACATCGCCGACGCCGAGGTGCTGCTGTTCGCCACGCCGCTGCCGGGTGGCGCACTGCCCGCTCGTCTGCTGGCCCTCGCACACAGCCTTGCCGCCACGCCGCCGCCCGCCCGCCGCCGCTTCGCCGCGCTGGTGGTTTTCACCGACGGCGCGACCACCCCGCTTTGGCCGCTGCGCCACGCGCTTGAGGCTGCCGACATCGAGCTTTTGGGCGAACTCTACGCCCCCGCCGACGCCGCCCTTGACGAGCTTGCCGTCGAGGCTGCCGATCTCGCCCATGCGGCCTACGCCCGCGCCCGCGTCAGCTACCCTGGGGCACTTCCGTGAACGACAAAGCGCGCCCTGCCATTCCCGCCGCCAAGCACTGGCTTGGCGACGCGGCGCTCTATTGGCTCTTCGCCCGCTGGTCGCTCTGGAAATCGTTCGACCGCGTCTGGCTGCAGAGCCACGGGCCGCTGCCGTCGCCCACGGGCGGGCCGCTCATTCTCTACCTCAGCCACGGCTCGTGGTGGGACGGCTACCTGATGTACGTTCTGCACCGGGTCGTGCTGCGTGGCCGCTTCGACTCGTACCTGCTGATGGAGGAGCGCCAGCTCCGCGCCTACCGCTTCTTCACCTGGTCAGGCGCCTTCAGCATCAACCGGCACGACCCCGACGATACGCGCCGGGCGCTTGCGTATGCGGCCAACCTGTTGCGTGGCGGCGAGCGCACTCGTGCGCTCTACATCTTCCCGCAGGGCAAAATCGTGCCAAACGACCGCCGCCCCCTGGTGACGTACCCAGGGCTGGCCCGCATCGTGGCCCAAGTTGGCCTGGTCACCCTCTGTCCGGTGGCCTTGCGCTACGAGTTCCTCGGCCAGCAGCGGCCCCACGCCTTCATTCGTCTTGGCCCGACCCATCAGCCAGTTGACCCCGCCGATTGCGACGGCACCCTCGCCGACATCACAGCCCGCCTGACCCTGGCGTGTGACGCCTTGCGCGACGACGTGATTGGCGGTCACCTCGCCGCCTACCGCCCGCTCTTGTCGGGGCGCCCTGGTATTGACCAAATCTTCGACCGCTGCCTGCGCGTGCTGCGCGGCTGGCGCACGTAGCAGGGCTTGCTGCTGCGTTCGGCCTGAAACCCGGCACCCGACCCCTGACCCCTGACCCCTTACGCGCCGCTCTCCTGCTCGGTGCCGCGCAGCAGACGCAGCAGGCGTGGCAGCGACCAGTGGGACGCCAGCGCGAGCAGGATCAGGCCGCCAATCACCGCCGCCGCCTCCTGCCCACGGGCCATGTTCACCACCAAAAACATCGTCAGATTGCTCAGGTAGAGCGTGACGGGCAGCCAGGGCCAGTGCGGTCTGAGCCGTGCCGTTGGGCGAGCGGTGCGTGCGCCGTCGCGGTAATGTAGCACCACCCAGCTTAACAGCAGGCTCGTGAAGAACCAAGCCACGAAGTTCGAGGTTGGAATGCCGTAGTAGGCAAACTGGACACTCTCAGCCCAGACCCAATAGTGGTTAATGTGGACCGCAAACGGCTCAATCGTCACGTCGAGCAGCAGCGCGAACGAAGCGGCGGTGAGCACCCTGGTGAAGCTCATCTGGCGCTCGCGGTGGGCTGGCACCTCCTCGCCACCGAGGATGCGCTCGCCGGTGCCCATCGCCGCCGTGACGATCAGCAGCCAAGCGAACGGGATCGCCAGCGGCACCACCCCGAACACCTTGGGCTCAAGTACATTGGTGTAGGAATAGGTGCCAAACGGGAAGCCGGTGATCGCCCCGATGTGTTCGACCAGCCACGAGAGGAAAAGTACCCACGCCGAGGCGATGGCGCCGCGCCGCCCAAAGTTGGATATGAGCCACATGCCTGCCAGCGCACCCTGGAGGATGAGCAGCGCCCCGCCCATCCACGTACCCCACACCGGCACGCGATCTAGGGCGATGAGCGCAATCGACCAGGGATAGAAAAACACGTAACAGGCGAACAAAACGGCCACGACAGAGCGAAGTCGTGTCGTCGTATACAGCATATGCTGGCAGTTCCTGTTCGGCAGGATCATTAACTCGTTTAGCGTAGCTCTAATCATTATAGAAGCGGGCTTTTGGCCTGTCAAAGCGCTCACCCGCGTAGCTGACGATCTTTTTACTTGCCCTGCCTAGTACACCATGGTACGATGAGCGTCCACCCCCCCATCAGGTGCCTCGCCAAATAAACCATACCCGTCTGGCCTGTACGCATACGTTTCTCCCTCTGGGGCCACGCGGAAGCATCGGTTGCTGTGGAGATGTTCTATGATAACGAGCCAACAGAGTCTGCGTATCCTTCTGGTTGAGGATGACAACCATATTGGCCGGGTCATTGAGCTTGCCCTGTCTGATCTTGGTGTGCCCTACGAGTTCACCACGGTGCTTAGCGCCGAGGAGGGTCTGGATCTCTGGGCGCAGCAGCCTTTTGACATGTTGCTCACTGACTACAACCTGCTCGGTATGACGGGGCTTAAGCTCGTTGAGCTGCTCGCCGAGCGTGGGAACCGCGCTCCCACCGTCCTCGTTACCGCCTACGACTCGCCCGAGCTGCGCCGCGAGGCGCGGGCGCTCAACATCAGCGCCTATCTGACCAAGCCCTTCTTTATGGACGAGTTGGTCGAAACGATCCGCCACCTCCTTCCACAGATCGCCGCCCGCGAGGTCAATGGCCCGTAGGGTGCGAGGGGGTAGCGGCACCAGCAGGGGTGCAGCCACTTGGCTGCACCCCTGCTGCATGTGTCACGCTAGTACAGTTCCCTGGAAATCCCTTGCCGGTTGTTGTGGAGGTGTGGAGGTGTGGATCTGCCATCGCGCTACATCTCCACACCTCCACAGCTCTACAGCGTAACCAGAAACGGACTTCTGCAAGGCTACTAGTCGAGGCGCTGGGTCGGCGGGGCGGACGCTGGGGCGGGCTTATCCGTGCCGTTCGAGCGGGTGGCGGCGTTGACAAAGGGCATAATCGTCTCAATCGGCAGCGGGAAGATAATCGTGCTGTTCTTCTCGACCGCAATCTCGGTTAAGGTCTGAAGGTAGCGCAGTTGGAGCGTCACCGGCTCGCGGGCGATAATGACGGCGGCATTGGCCAGCACCTGGCTCGCCTGGAACTCGCCCTCGGCGTGAATGAGCTTGGCCCGCTTCTCACGCTCGGCCTCGGCCTGTTTCGCCATGGCCCGCTGCATGTTCTGCGGTAGCTCCACGTCCTTTACCTCGACAATCGTCACCTTGATGCCCCACGGCTCGGTCTGCTCGTCAATGATCTGCTGGAGCTTCTGGTTGATCTTTTCGCGCTTGGCCAGCAGTTCGTCCAGTTCAACCTGGCCGACCACCGAGCGCAAGGTCGTCTGGGCAATCTGCATCGTGGCGCGGATATAGTCCATCACTTTGGTGACCGCCCAGTTGGGGTTAATCACCTGGAAATAGAGCACCGCGTTGACCTTGATCGTCACATTATCGAGGGTGATCACCTCCTGCGCGGGCACATCCATCGTGATCACGCGGGTGTCAATCCGCACCATGCGCTCGAAGACGGGGATCACCAGGAACAGGCCGGGGCCACGGGCGCCCATCAGGCGACCCAGACGGAAGATCACCCCGCGCTCGTACTCGGGCACAATCTTGATCGCGGACAAAATCACCATCAGGCCCAGAAAGACCAGCATCGCCACACAGGCGAGTACCAGCAACCCGCTGCCGTTACCCATCGCAGTTCTCCTCTAAAACAAGGTTTGTGAATAGTACTCTTTTCCCTAGCGTTGTATCGCAGGTACTCAGTATGTAGGGGCAATCCCTACGGGGTGGCCTACTACACCCCCGATCCCATTGCCAAAGGCGTTTGGGATTGCTTTTCGGATGATGTTGTACGCACCGTTCAC
>CAIWXH010000117.1 GCA_903916565.1 uncultured Oscillochloris sp.
AGACGCACTGGCTGATGCCGCCGTTCATGCCTTTCAGACGGGAAACACCACGGAACTATGAAGCATTTGGCGAGTCCTCAATTTTGGAAGTACTATGCGGATTTGCCCATCGCGATACAGCACCTTGCAGACAAAAACTATGCCTTGCTGAAAGAGAACCCGCAGCATCCGTCGTTGCACTTCAAACAGGTTGGGCGGTTCTGGAGTGTTCGTGTGGGGCTGTGGTAGCGGGCCTTAGCGGTTGAAATGCCCGCTGGGTTCGTTTGGTTCTGGATTGGGTCGCACATAGACTATGATCGGTTGCTCGTGCGTAATTAGGATCGTCACATTCGCCGTTTGCGTATGCGGTGCTAGGATATGCCAACGCCCGCCTGATTTCGACCAAGCGGGCGTTGGCATATCCTACAGTGGACACCTGTGTAGCGCAGTGCTTAGTACGGTGTACGTATGTCTGGCAGCATCGGAAAATGTTTGCGATTCAGGCTGACAAGCTGTACCTGTCGTACCAGCGCGGTTGCGGCAATCAGCGCATCAGCAAGCCCCATCCCGTGACTCTTTCCGTAATCTCGGCGCAGCAAGCCGCCCCGTACCGCAATCGCTGAGTCAAGCGGTATGACGACAAAGGCCAGCAGAAAGGTGTCGAGTTTCGCACGCTCGGCACCTTCACGCACACCGGCATACAGTTCGGCAGCCGTAATCACCGAGATTTCGAGATCTTCGTCAAGGCTATCAAGGTAGGTGACGGCCTCTGGCCGGTTGCGAAGATAGTCGATCAGAATGTCGGTGTCCAGCAAAAGCCCTTGATAGCGAGTCATTGGTTGGTCTGATCTCGCTCAAGTTCGCGGCGCAGGGCGACCGCATCAGGCAAGTCGCTACGATGTTCCCACATCCCTCGCGCTTGTCGCAGCAGTTGCTTGCGATTCGCATGCTGAAATTGCGCGATGTAGTGTTGGACTGCGTCCTGAAGAATGTCCGCCTCGGTCTTCCCAGTCTGCTGTGCGATTGCACTGATGACCGCGTAGGTTGTGTCGGGTAACGTCACTGCGGTTGTCGTCACGGTTTGCTTCCTTCTTGTTTGATGCGTGCCATTCACACCCCCGCGCCAGTGGTGACGGCCTGGCGGCGCTCACGGGCCTGACGCTGGATCGCCTCCATATCCAACGGCTCTGGCTCGCCACTATCGAAGCCCGCTTGAATCGCTGCCCGCAGGTCGCGGAGCCGCGCCTCACGCTCAAGCTCCTGCTGCTCCAACAGCCGCAGCGCCTCGCGCACCACCTCGCTGACATTGTTGTAGCGCCCGCTCTTCACCCGCGCCTCGGCCCATTCCTTCAGGAAGGGTGTGAGGTTTACGCTGACATTGCTCATTGCTGGCCCCTTTCGTGTGTGCTGATGCGTAAAGATTACCAAAGCTTACGCAGACCCGCAAGGGGTACCGTAGGCTGATTGCCCCCCCGCCCCCCCAGCGGGGGCTTTTTTGCGCCTTGACCAGTCTCTATATATAAAGTGTTATCTCCGTAAGTGAAGAATTAGCACACTCAAAGGAGCGACCCAATGAACCCACTGACCTGGCTGAGGGACTGGGCGACGGCGCGGAGGCTGGCGGCGGTACGGGCGGCGGCGGCAGAGAGGCGGGCGGTGTACGCGAGCGTGTGCGCCGCACCGATCCGGGTGTGGCTGCCCATCATCGTGAGGGGTCTATGAACCTGCTTATTCTTGGCTGTAGTGCGACCAAACGGCACGACGCGGGCCTGCTACCCGCGCTGCATCGCTACGACGGCCCGCTGTATCGCATCGTCCGCCGGGCACTTGCCGAGCGGCCACAACTGGCGGCGCGGCTCACGATCCGCATTCTGAGCGCCGAGTATGGCCTGATTAGCGCCGATACGCCCATTCCCGACTACGACCGGCGGATGACGCCAGCGCGGGCTATGGAACTACAGCCTACGGTCGCCGCAGCGCTGACGGAATTGCCGCTGCCTGCCTACATCGACTTGGGGAAGGTCTACCTGCGGGCGCTGCCCTACGGTTGGGGCCAAGGCGCAACGTGGGGGCAGGGCGCGGCTACCGCTTGAGTCAATGCAAAACGTGGCTATGGAGGCAAGCATGAGTACCGACACCGAGATCCGCAAGGGCATTGGGCTGCGCCTGAGCAGCACCGGACTCCAGGATCTGGCGCTGCTAGAGCTGCGGCGCGACGGCGGAACGCAGGCACGCACCGGCAACAACGAAGAGACCACCGAGGAGTACGCAGGGGCCATGCGGGATGGCTGCTGGCAGTGGCACCAGGGCAACGCCTTGATCGTCTTCCGGGATGACGAGGGCACCCACTGGCTGGCAGACGGCTTCCACCGTATCGAGGCAGCGGCCCGCGCTGCCCTCCCCACCGTCCCATGCGATGTGCGACCGGGTACCAGACGTGACGCCGTGCTATTCGCCGTGGGGGCCAATAGCAGCCATGGGCTACGGCGCACGCGCCAGGATGTGCGGCGGGCGATAGAGCTGCTGCTACGGGATGAGGAGTGGGTGAAGTTGAGCGACAGGGAGATCAGCCGTCTTGTGGGCTGTTCTGATATGACCGTAGGCTCTGTTCGACGGGAACTAGAATCAACTGCACAAATTATGCAGTTGACAGAGCGCAAGGGTGCAGACGGTAAGACTCGGTCGTTGCCAGCGGCCCCGGCCCCCGCGCCAGCGGCCCCCCTTGATCCGCCCCTGACTGAAGAGGAGATCTACGATCTTTCCTCTTTGGGCGGGCTAGAGTACCAGGGGGAAGCGGATAAAACCCCGGCGGGCATTCCGCTGATCACCATGACCGACACACGGCACCCGGCGGGATGGGTGTCTATCACCCGCACAGTTGGCTATTGGCGTGCAGAGCTTGATCAGATGCGTAATAGTGCGAAGCAGCAGGAGGAAGCGGCTACCGAGCTGGCGCGGCAGGAAGCGAAGAGGACCGCAGCGCCAGCGGCCCCCGCGCCAGCGATCCCGGCCCCATGTCCTCGCTGTGGGACGATGACCGGGCTTCCCTTGCATCTACTGTCAAACGGGCAATATGGACGCGCTAAATGCAAGCTAGATCTTGCGATTGACATGCCAAACGTCTGCAAGCGCTGCAAGCTCCCCGACCCCGTTGGCTTCTACTACTCTGGGAAATGCCAGAGCTGCTAGCGCTCTGTTTACAATTGGGCGGGCGCGTGTGGTTCATCTACGCCTGCGCCAGCGGCTCGGCTGACCCCGCGTGCTAAAATATGGCTTGCTGATGCGTTCAGCCTGAAACCTGAAACCTACTACCTGAAACCTTGTCCAGCGCAGAAAGGGGCCTCCATCGTGAGCACGACCAGCGCCATTGCCGACCTGATCGCACAGACGGACGCCGCCAAGGCGCCGGTGCGCCTGGAGTATGTGCGCGGCCAGACGAAGTGGGAGGCATCGCCCGCGAGTCGCCACCAGAAGACCGTACAGCGTATCGAGCGTTCGCTGCGCCCCAGCGCTGACGCCGCCGGTGGTTGTGGCTGCTACGCCCTCGCTGATACGCTGATCCGTTTCCCTGACCCGGATCGCTCGCTCAAGCGCCCCGATCTGGCGATCTTCTGTGCGGAGCCGCCAGACTCTGACGAAGCATTAGAAATTGTGCCGGCGGCAGTGGTCGAGGTGATCAGCCGGGGCTACGAAGAGAAAGACCTTGGCGCGGATGGCGCACCGTTTTACCTCGCCTACGGGGTGCGCGACGTACTCATTGTTGACCCGCGCACTGGGGTGGTCTACCACGACACGCCCGACCAAGCGCGGCAAACGCTCGCGACCCCGATCACCATTGACCTCGCCTGTGGCTGTCGCGTCACCATCACATGAGCAGATCTCGCTCTATTATCGTCGGGACATCGGAGCGCGGGCGGCTGCTGATGGTCGCCTACACCGAGCGGGGCGACACCATCCGCATCGTGAGCGCTCGCCCCCTAACTAGAGCAGAGCGCAAAGCCTATGGCGACCGAACAGCATAATCAGGAGCCTGAAGATGAACTGCGGCAGGAGTACGACCTTGCCGATCTGCTCAAGGGCGGCGTGCGTGGAAAGTATGCGGAGCGCTACCGGGAGGGGACAAACCTGGTGCTGCTGGCCCCAGATGTTGCACGGGCCTTCCCCGACGCCGCAGCGGTAAACGAGGCGCTCCGGCTGGTCATGCGGCTGACGGAACTTCAGCGACGGCAGCCAGTTGAACCATAACCGACAGGTGCCTACAGAGAAGTCGAAGGGGTGCCTGTGGCTGTCGCGTGACCATCACATGAACAGATCTCGCTATAATGGTGCGGTTCTTTTCGCGTAAGCCAAGGTTCGTGGAGGCTTTGGAGTTAGCGTGGTTCGTAGTAGCGGCTTCAGCCGCGTATAGCATACCGCAATGGGCTAAAGCCCAAACTACGAACTGACACCTGAAACCTTGTCGCATGGAGGTACCTATGGAGCGCACGGTCATCAGCACCGCAAACGCGCCGCAAGCGATTGGCCCCTACTCGCAGGGCATCAGCGCGGGCGGCTTTATCTTTCTCTCGGGCCAGCTCGCAATTGACCCCGCTACCGGCACGCTGCTTGAGGGCGATGTCGGCGCGATGACCCGCCGCATCTGCGCCAACATCGAGGCGCTCCTCACCGCCGCTGGCTCGTCGCTCGCCCATGTCGTCAAGGCTACGGTCTTTCTGGCCGATATGAATGACTTTCAGGCGATGAACAGCGTCTACGCCGAGTTCTTTCCCGCCGATCCGCCCGCCCGCTCGACGGTGCAGGTCGCCCGGCTGCCCCGCGATGCACGGGTCGAGATCGAGGTCGTCGCCCTGGCGTGAGGTGGGTGGGGTCGTACCTTCACGGTGCGTCTGGCGGTACAGGATCGTGGTTTCCGCGACTTACCCCGGAGGCACCCGATGGACACGCCGCCCCCCGCGCTCTGGCGTCGGCTCTTGCTCCCCGCCGCCGTCATCTGCATCCTCGCCGTCGTCGCCTTGGCCCAGCGGCCCGATGGTCGGCTGCACATTTATGTGTTGGCGACACCAGGCGACGCGGCGCTCATCCAGACGCCAGCGGGCCGCTTCGCCCTGATTGACGGCGGCGGCGACCCCGCCAACCTCACGCTGCTGCTCGGGCGCGTGCTGCCCTTCTGGCGCCGCGACCTGCGGGCCACGCTGCTTACCAGCCCCAGCGGGCAGCGGCTCCCCGGCCAAGTGGCAGCCCTGGCCCGCTACCGCCCCGATCTCGCCCTGACGGTCGCGGATCTGGGCACGGGCGGCTTCGCTGGCGAATGGCGCCGCCTCGTCGCCGCCGCCGAGCGCACGCCCACGGCGCTGGTCGCAGGCCAGCGCGTGACGCTCGACGGCGCAACTCTGACGGTGCTGGGCGCCCGCGCTGGCGACGAGGGCGGCGCGGTGCTGCTGCTCACCTATGGCGCGACCAGGGTGCTCTTTCACACTGGCGGCCCCACTGGCGATGCCGACGCGCTCCGCGCTGCGCGTGCGCCCCTCGACCTGCTGGTCTACCCGTGGCAGCGCGCCCTCGACACCAAGCTCGTCGCCGCCCTGCGCCCCCGCGCCATCGTCTTCAGCGAGGCATATATGGCCCCGGCGCCCGCGCTGCTCAGCTACGCGGCCAGACGCCGCTATAGCCCTACGGTCTTTCACCCCGGCGCCGACGGCCAGATCGAGTTGGTGAGCGATGGGCGCAGGGCGTGGTTCCCTAACCATTAATATGCGTGTCGGCGGCAATGCGCTGTAGGTTTTTTTACCACGAAGCGCACGAAGTTCACGAAGGCCGAACCTTTTTTTGCAATAGCGCATAACTCACCCTGTCACGCTGAGCGCTAGCGAAGCGTCCCGGTCGAGATGCTTCGCTACGCTCAGCATGACCAATGTGACCGGGAGACTTTTGCGGTAGTGCCTTTTTTTGCAGCGCCATTTCCAGAAAGCTGCCCTCGATGCGCCTCACCTGGCTGACCGCCGCCCTGCTCGCCACCCTGGCCCTCGCTGGGCTTGCCGCCGTACTCTGGCGGCGCTTCTATCGCGACGACCCCGCCAATGCTGCGCGCCGGATCTTCAAAAATAGCGCCGTCACCTTCGCCCTGCGGATGCTGGTCAAGACCCTCGACATGATTGTGCTCTTCATCCTGGCGGGCACGCTCGCCGCCGGGGTGCTGGGCGACTACGACCTAGCCGCGCTGCTGGTGGGCCAGTATCTCGTCATCTTCACCGAGTTTGGGCTGGGCGTGCTGCTCACCCGCGAGGTCGCCCGCGACCCAGGCGCGGCGCAGCGGCTCTTCGGCACCACCCTGGCGCTGCGGCTGCTGCTGGTGCTGGTCGGCGCGCTGCCCGTCGCGCTGCTGGTCGCGGGCGTTTACGCGCTGCTGGGCCAGCCGCTCTCGCCCGCAGGCGCCACCGCCGTCTTCGTCCTGCTGCTCACCCTGGTGCCGGGGGCGTACTCGGGCGCAGTCACCGCGCTCTACAACGCCAGTGAGCGCATGGAAGTCCCCGCGCTGCTGGAACTGGTCACGGCGGCGCTGAACTTTCTGGCCCGCATCGCCGTGATTGCGCTCGCCCCAAGCATCGTCGGCCTCGCCTGGGCTGCCGTTGCGGTTAGCACCGTGACCGCCGGGGCGTTCTTTGGGCTGCAGCGGCGGCACTTCTTTGCGCCGAGCCTGACCTTCGACCGCACGGCGCTGCGCGCCCTGCTGCCGGTCGCGCTGCCGCTGATGCTCAACAATCTGTTGAGCGCGGTCTTCTTTCGCTTCGATGTCTTTATCGTGCGCGCCTTCGGCGGCGAGGCGGCCACGCTGCTGGTGGCGCAGTACACGCGCCCCTACCAGTTGCTCAACATCGCCATGATTGTGCCGCCAGCGGTCACCTTCGCGGTCTTCCCGCTGCTCGCACGGCGGGCGGGCGGCGACCGGGCCGGTTTCGCCACAGCGCAGAACCGCACGCTTCAGATCCTGCTGGCCTTGGCCTTCCCGCTGGCGATGGGCCTGACGGTCTTGGCCCACGACCTCATTCAGCTTTTTACGCGGGCGCAGTTTCATGACTACCAGCCGTCAGTCGTGGTGCTGGCGATCCTGGCCTGGTTCCTGCCGCTGAGCTTCGCCAACGGGCTGCTTCAGTACGCGCTGATCGCCCTCGACCGCCAGCGGGCGATCACCCGAGCCTTCGTGATCGGGGCGCTCTTCAACCTCGTGGCGAACCTGATCGCGGTGCCGGTGGCGACGCTCGGCTTTGGACAGCCCGCGTGGGGACTCTACGCGGCGGCGGGCATCACTATTCTCTCCGAGCTAGTGCTCTACCTCGTCTTTCGCCCGCTGCTGCGCGAAGAGGGGCTGCCCCCGCCGCTTGTCGCACTGAGCTGGCGCCCCGCCGTGGCCGCGCTGGCGATGGGCGCGGCGATGCTGGCGCTCAAGGCGCTGCTGCCCGACTGGCCGGGGAGCGTCGCGGCGGCGCTGGTGGCGCCCCTGGTCTACGGCGGCGCCATGTGGGCCAGCGGCGGCATCGGCCCCGAGGAGCGGGCGCTGGCGCGGCGCATCCTGGGGCGGGCGCCGTAAGGGCAAGTGGGGGCAGCCTGTTTCGCGTAGGTTCGTGGATGCGTTGGGGAAGATGCTGCGCTGCGTCCAGCATGACCACACCATGGCGGTTGCAATGTCGCCTGCCGGGGGGCTGAAGCCCCCGGCTCGTGGGTGCGAAGCCTGCTAAAGCAGGCTCGGCAGCCCGCTTCAGCGGGCTTCGCAGATCGTAGCCCGTGGCTTCAGCCACCGGGCGGGGGGCCGCAGCACGACGTTGCAACCGCCATGAATGCGACACGGCGACTTTTGCGGTAGGACAAGGTTCAGCGTTACCTTACAGTTTTGGTACTTGCGCCGCCTGCTGATGCGCTTGACCTGAAACCTGAAACCCGGTACCTGAAACCTTGTCTCGTGCCTTCTAACAGCCCCAGATCGGCTCGCCGCCCGCCTGCCGATAAGCGTAGGCCATGCGGCGTGTGTTCCAGGCCAAACCAATGCGCCCACCAGGGGTAAGAATGATGCAGCCGCCGTGCCCGCCCGAGACACGGCGGGCCAAGGTGCGAATCGCAAGCTCGGCGGCAGATTGGGGCGGCAGACCGCGCTCAAGCAACTCGACGGCGCGACGGGCAAGCGCAACGCGAACGATGGACTCGCCCCAGCCAGTGCAGACGGCGCCGCCAACATAGGCGTCGGCGTAGAGGCCGCAGCCAACCATGGGCGTATCGCCAATGCGCCCAGGCAGCTTGAAAGAGGTGCCGCCGGTCGAGTTGGCGGCCACGAGATTGCCCGCCTCGTCGAGGGCGATGGCGCCCACCGTGTCGTGACCGCCAACCGCGTGAGCGCTCGGCGGCTGATCTTGCTCACCAGCACTAGAGTCGCCACCCGGCACCTCGCTCAACTGTCCAACGCGCCACGCTTCCCACAGCACACGCTCCCGCACGACAATCAGATCCGCGTTGGCGCAGAGCGGCAGACCGACGCTCACGGCGAACTGCTCGGCACCCTCGCCAGCAAGAAAAGTGCTTGGCCCATCCAGCACGTGGCGGGCCAGCGTGATCGGGTTCCGCACGCGGCGCAGGTTTGCCACGGCCCCGTAGCGCAAGCTGTGCCCGTCCATCACGGCGGCGTCCAGCTCGACGGTACCGGCGCTGGTAAGCACCGCGCCGGTGCCGGCATCAAAGACCGGGTCGTCCTCCATCACGCGCACGGCAGCTTCGCAGGCGGCGAGAGCGGTGCCACCGGCCGCGAGGATGGCCCAGCCAGCGGCGAGGGCGGTCTGGCAGCCCGTCAAGTGCGGCTCGACCTGCTCGTCGGGGATGGCCCAGGCGCCGCCATGGACGATCATCGCAATGGGCATTGTCTGACCCCTGGTGTTTTAGTGGACGGGAAAGGTCTACTGTACCACGGGCGGTAGTGCGCGGCAAGCGGCGTTTTTGGCGTTGCAGGGCGGTTGCAACGCCGCTTGCCGGGAGGCTGAAGCCCCCGGCTCTTGGTTGCGAAGCCTGCTGAAGCAGGCTCGGCAGCCCGCTTCAGCGGGCTTTGCAGATCCTAGCCCGTGGCTTCAGCCACCGGGCGGGCGGCTTTGCACCCGCCTGATGTTCACAACGCGCCCCCAACTAGCCGCCCCAGCCCCTCCGTCAGATCGGCGGGCGCAACCACAGGCCGCAGCGCAGCGACGGCAGCCAGAAAGCGCGGCACAGCGAACTGAGCGACCACCGCAGCTTGACGCAGCGCTGGCGACAGCAGATGGTGGTACGCACCCAGGTCAAGCAGCGGCTCGTACTGGCGATAATTGTCACGCAGGTAACGCGCCACCTGAGCTTCGGCCCAAGCTGGCACCGCCTGCGGCGGGTCAGGCACAAACAGGGCCAGCCCAAGCGCCGCACTCGCTTGCGCGGGCACCGTAAAGCGCAACAGGTCAAGCGCCGCCCGCCCATACAGGTCGCCGAGCCAGTGGAACCACCACCAGCCACCGGGCGCCGCGACGAAGGGCGCCGCGTTCGCCGCCAGCCCCAACTGGCCCGGCAGCAGCCGCGCCAAATCGTAGCCAAGCAGTTGGCGCCCCGAGCGGTAGATCGGCGGGCGCGTCAGCCCCTCGCCCGTTTGCGCCGTGACCCACACCGCCTCGCCGTCACTCCACGCCACATGCACGGGCCGCCCCTCCAGCGTCAGCTCCTCGCGGTTCAGCCAGAGCGCGTCCACGCGGGCGACGGTCTGCCCGGTGTGTTGGTCGCGGATCTCGACCATGGGCAGGTCGCTGCCCTGGATGTTGCTGTGGATGCTCATCCCGCCCATCTGCGGCCCGGCCTGCTCATCGTAAAGCTGGTTCAGGCGCGGCCCAGCCCGCCACTCGCCCGGTCGCCCCGGCGCCAGATACTCCCGCTGGATTAGCTCGCCAATGATCGCCAGCAAGTCGGCGGGCGCCAGCAGATCCACAAACAGGTTCCGCAATTCAGCCAGCCGCACCGCCGCCGTCGGACTCTGCTTGATCAGGCTGAAGATCTGCTGCACGGCCACCGACGGGCGAAAGGGGGCGGCGGTGGGGAACGGTGGAGATGTCGGGCTGATTGCCTCGTCGAGCAGCGCCTGGAAGAGCAGACGTTCGAGGGGCGTGCGCGGGCAGCAGGCGACCCGCACGGTGCTGCCACGGCGGTTGGCCCGCCCGAC
>CAIWXH010000118.1 GCA_903916565.1 uncultured Oscillochloris sp.
CCGCAAGCGCCTCGATCACCCCGTCGGGCGCCCGACCGACCACGCGCAAGCCGGGGGCCACCGTCTTCACCGCCTGATGGTGCATGGTATTGACCAGCAGTTCGTCGGGGTCAAGCTGGCCCGCCAGCCAGCTATCGGCCTCTAACGTGAGTCGGTGACCTTCGACATCATAGGTTGCGAGCGTTGTGTTGTACCGGTGGTCGCTGGCGCTCGGCAGTTGGCTGGGGAGATCCTGCCAGAGCGAACCACCAAAGGCCACGTTCAGCACCTGCACGCCGCGACAGATGCCCAACAGGGGCTTGCCATCCTCACGGCACCAGCGGGCAAGCGCAAGCTCAACCGTATCACGCTGGGCGTCCACCTCGCCAAGCAGCGGATGGCGTGCCTCACCGAAATAGGCCGGGTCAACATCATCGCCGCCCGGCAGCAGGATGCCGTCGCAGCGCTCGTACAGCGCCCGGACGACCGCAAGGTCGTCGCTCAGGGGCATGAGCAGCGGCACCGCACCGCCAGCCTCGCAGGCATGCAGATACGCCGGACGCACGGCCATCAGCGCACCGCCCCCGGCGGCGGCGCTGTGCATACACGAAAGGCCAATAATCGGTCGGTGCATTGCAAGATCCTACGCGGCTAGTAGATTGTGGTACGAGCAGCCACACGGGTCGCCCATACCACACGGGACGCGGTTCGTAGTAGCGGCTTTAGCCGCGTATAGGGGCTAAAGCCGCTACTACGAAATCATTTCGGCCCGCACAGCGCTTGCTGATGCGCTCGGCCTGAAACCTGACACCTGAAACCATCACCTAAGCTCTGGTAAGCTCGCGGCTGATCACCAAGCGCTGAATCTCGCTGGTACCCTCGTAGATCTCGGTAATCTTGGCCTCGCGGAAGAAGCGCTCGACCGGGTACTCCTTCGAGTAGCCGTTTGAGCCGTGGAGCTGGATGGCCTTCGTGGTGACCCACATGGCCGTCTCCGAGGCGAAAACCTTCGCCATTGCGGCGTCTTTGGTGTAGTCAAGGCCGTTGTCTTTGCGCCATGCCGCCTCGTAGGTGAGCAGGCGGGCGGCCTTAATGCGCGTCGCCATATCGGCCAGGGTGAAACCGACCGCCTGAAACTCGTGGATCGGCTTGCCAAACTGCTCGCGGAGCTTGCTGTAGCCAAGCGCTGCCTCGTACGCACCCTGGGCAATCCCAAGCGCCTGCGCGGCGATGCCGATCCGCCCGGCGTTCAGAATGCTCATCGCAACCTTGAAACCCTGGCCTTCCTCACCCAGACGACGCCACAGCGGCACGCGGAAATTATCGTAGGCCATCTGACTACTGTGGGCGCTGCGAATGCCCAACTTGTTCTCGACCTTGACGATGCTACAGCCGGGCGCGTGCGTGTCGGCCAGAAACGCCGTGATGCCCTTGACGCCCTTCGACGGGTCAGTCAGCGCCATCAGGACAATCGTGTCGGCGTGGTTGCCGTTGGTCACCCAGTTCTTGACCCCGTTGATCACGTAGTCGTCACCATCGCGCACGGCGGTCGTCTTCTGAGCCGCCGCATCGCTGCCAGCCCCCGGCTCCGAGAGCGAAAAGGCGCCCAGTGTGCGCCCCGAGGCCAAGGACGTGAGGATTTCGCGCTTCTGCGCGTCGCTGCCAAACTGCTCAATGCCGTAGCAGACGAGCGAGTTATTGACCGAGGCAATCACACCGAGCGAGGCGTCAACCCGGCTCAACTCCTCAATAACAATCGCATACGAGATGTAATCGAGACCGGCACCACCATAGGCTTCATTCACGGCCACGCCCAACAGGCCAAGCCCGCCCATCTTCTTGACAAGCTCAGTCGGCCAGATCGCCTCGTCGTCACGGTGCGCGGCGGTGGGCTGCGCTTCCTTCTCGGCAAATTGGCGCACCATCTCACGCAGCATTTGCTGGTCTTCGCTAGGTTGAAAATCCATCGTCTGCCTCCTCGCGCCGGCGTGCGCTGCTCTCCAAAGCTCTGCGGCCTCATTCTACGGCAGAAGCCGACACGCGGCAACTCAGCTACAATCTGTATGAATCGCACATAAGCAAGACCGCTTTGATTGTTGCTTTCGTACAAATGGTTCGCTATAATCAGGGTACCTGGCAGAAGGACAGTTCGCCCCCTGGGGTTGGCAGCGCCGCCGGCTTCGAGGGTCTTAACGACGAGACAGCACCAGAAGGAGCCGCAGATGCGTAACGGTAGCTACGAGAACAGCACAGTCGCGACGGTCGCCCAGAAGCTCCCCGAGGCTCGCGCCGACCTGCGCGCGGCCCGTATTGATAGCACCAGCCGCATGTCCCTGCGTGATGCGGCTGCCGCCGCCGCCATCGTCCCCGAGGAGATGCTCGCCCAGATCGAGGCCCGCCTCCGGCGCACGGATCGCGGCACCGCTGACCGGGTCGCCGAACTCGCCCTTGCCGTCGAGATCGCCGAGGATGAAGAGGCGTTCATGCTCATCTAGCGGCGTACCAGCACGCAGCAGCAGCGCCGGGGGGGGCAACCCCTCGGCGCTTTTACGTCGTTGAACTGAGCGCTGATTCGCTACTTGGCCCGCTCCTCAAGCGCGTAACGCAGCCCCTCCTGGAGATTAGCGCGGGTCATAATGCGGCCCATATCGGCCCCGAGATGGACAATCGTCTGGGCCACGTCAGCGCTAATGCCGGTGAGGATGATTTGGGCACCCAGCAACTGCACGGCCCGCGCCGCCCGCAGCAGCGCATCGGCCACCTGCGTGTCCACCACGCGCACGCCACTGATGTCCAGCAGGACGGTATCGGCCTGATACTCGGCGATGCCCTCCAGCAGCACCTCCATAATCTGCTGGGCGCGGGCGCTGTCGATTGCGCCCACCAACGGCATCACCACCACATCGTCGGCCAGCGGAATGAGCGGCGTCGAAACCTCGCGCAGAGCCGCCCGCTGGGCGTCAATGACCTGCTCCTGGAGCGCCAAGCGCTCCTCTTCAGCCTGACGCTGCTGACTCAGATCGCGCACCATCGCGGTGATCGCTTGGGGCTGGCCTTGGTCATCACGGATGACAAACGCCGAGATCTGTACCGGGAACGTCGCCCCGTCAGCGCGCAGGTAGTTCCATTCACCACGCCAGAAGCCCTGGCTCATGACCTGTTGGATCGCCATTGGGAGCTTTTCGCGCTCATCCTCAACGACGATGTCGCTGAGCGTCTTGCCAAGCCCGCCGTCGGCATAGGCGCTCATCCGTATCCAGGCCGTGTTCGCGTAGGTAAGCTGGCCCGTAATGGTCGTGACAACGACCCCATCAGGTGCCTTATCAATGGTCTGCTTAAAGACCTGTAGCCCCTGCTCATGCTGCTCCAGCTCGGCTACGCGGGACTGTAGGGCGGCGACTTGCCGCTGAAGGGCTTCGACTGTCGGCTGCGCTGCACTCATCGCTCCGTCTCCCTGGTCAGCAACTGGGCGTACGGGCGTTCCCGCCCGCACACAGAACCTCTGGCGAGTATAACACCTTGGCGAAGCGGCTGCGTCGGACGCTGTTTTGAGCGATGGCACTACTTCAGCCGACCACAACGAAAAAGCCCCCCGTAGCCAGTGCTACGGAAGGCTTCCTGCTGCCTCAACCATTGGTGCCAAGGACCGGACTTGAACCGGTGACCCCCGCATTTTCAGTGCGATGCTCTACCAACTGAGCTACCTTGGCGTGTCTGTTGGCCCCAAGGGAGAGACCACGCACGCTGGTGGGCGATGACGGGGTCGAACCGCCGACACCCTCGGTGTAAGCGAGGTGCTCTACCACTGAGCTAATCGCCCGCCATATTCTAATTGTAGTGGTGCCCAGAAAGGGATTTGAACCCTTACGACCGTGGTTAGGTCACTAGGCCCTCAACCTAGCGCGTCTGCCAATTCCGCCACCTGGGCTTAATCACCTAGCGGATTATAGTCAGGTGATAGACTTTTGTCAAACGCCAAGCTCGGCCCGCAGGGTGCGGAACTCAGCGGCGACCCGTTCGGCAAGGGCCGTGCGCTGGGCCGGGGGCAGGAAGGCGGCCCGCGCCGCCGTTAGCACCGTGGCGCATAAGTCGTCAATGCCCATGCCAAGGCGCAGCAGCGCTCGGCGGTACTCCTCGCTGAGGGTGGTGGCAAAGAAGGTTGGATCGTCAGAGTTGATCGTCACGGGTATGCCCGCATCGTACAGCCGCCGCAAGGGGTGGGCCGGCCAGGTCTCCACGGCCCCAGTGAGCACGTTGCTGCTGGGACAGACGTCAAGCACGATCCCGCGCTCGCGCAGGGCAAGCATCAGGGCAGGATCATCAATGGCGCGCACACCGTGGCCCAAGCGACTCACGCCGAGGGCGTCAATGGCGCCCCAGATGCTGGCGGGGCCAACGACCTCGCCCGCGTGGGCCATGAGACCGAGGCCGGCCGCGCGGGCAGCGGCGAAGATCGGGGCGAACGGCTCGGGGGGATGTCCAATCTCGTTGCCCCCGATTGACCAGCCAACGACACCGAGCGCCTTGGTCTGGCGCACCACGTCAAGTACGGCCCAGGCCCGGTCGGGGCCGTACTGGCGACCATAGTCGAGGGCCAAGCGCAGCACGATGCCAACCTCACGCTCGGCGCGGGCGAAGCCGGCCAGCGTGCCCTCAATCACTTCGCGCAGATCAAGGCCGCGATTGATGTACTGCATCGGCGAGATCATCACCTCGGCGTAACAGACCGCCTGGGCGGCTAGGTCGAGGCCAAGCTCGTAGGCCAGACGCTCGAAATCCTCGCCGCTGACGATGGCGCGGGCCAGGGCCATGAAGATGTCGAGGAACTCGCCGAAGTCGCGATAACGGAACAGGGCCGCCACACCAGCCTCGTCAGCGGCAGGCAGCGTAACCCCGTTGCGCCGCGCCAATTCGAGCAGCGTGCGCGGCGTGATCGTGCCCTCTAGGTGCAGGTGCAACTCTACCTTGGGCATGCGCCTGATAAGCTCTTCGAGCTGTGGCGTAAGCACGGCCCTCTCCTGCTACCTATGGTGGTTGCCGCCTACGACAAAGTTCACGGCCACAGCACCGTTTTCGATAGGCGTACGGCATGCTGCCCCGCTCGGCCTAGCAGCTTGTCGATCTTATCCAATCCCTGAGTCTTTCAGGCGCTCGGCGTTGTCGTGAACCACCAGGGCATCGATCATCTTGGTCAGGTTGCCGTCGAGGATGCCTGGCAGGTTCGAGAAGCTCTGGCTGATCCGATGGTCGGTCACGCGATCCTGGGGGAAGTTGTAGGTACGGATCTTTTCGGCCCGCTCGCCGGTGCCCACTTGGGCCAGACGAGAGACGCCAAGCTCGCGGTCTTTGCGCTCCTGCTCGCGGGCAAAGAGCTTGGCCCGCAGCACCGACATGGCCTTTTCTTTGTTCTTAATCTGCGAGCGCCCGTCCTGGCATGTGACCACGATCTCGGCGGGGGTGCCGCCCTTGAAAACGAGGCGCACCGCCGAGTCGGTCGTGTTGACACCCTGCCCGCCGTGGCCGCCCGAGCGGAAGACATCGACGCGAATATCCTCAGACTTAATCTCGACGGCGGTGGGTTCGACCTCAGGCAGCACGGCTACGGTGGCGGTTGAGGTGTGAATACGCCCGCGTGCCTCGGTGGCGGGAACACGTTGCACCCGATGGACGCCGCCCTCGTACTTGAGCACGCTGTAGGCACCAGTCCCGCTGATCTCGAAGACGATCTCTTTGAACCCGCCTGGGCCGTTATCGGTCGCGTTTGTGACCTCGACCTTCCAGCTCCGCTCTTCGGCGTAGCGAGTGTACATCCGATAGAGGTCGGCGGCAAAAAGCGCGGCCTCGTCGCCACCCTCGCCCTGCCGGATCTCAATGATCACGTCCTTGCTGTCGTTGGGGTCGCTGGGCAGCAGCAGCAGGCGGATCTCAGCCTCAAGTCGTTCGAGTTGGGTGCGCTGAGTCTCCAATTCCTCCTGAACGAGCTGGCGCAGCTCGGGGTCGTCGCCCTCGTTGAGCATCACCTGGGCCTCCGCGAGGGCGGCCTGGGCTTGCTTGTAGCTACGGAAAGCCGCGACGATGTCTGCGAGATCGCTCTGCTCACGGGCATACTGTTGGAGGAGCGCGAGGTTACGCATTACCTCAGGGCGGGCCATGAGCTCTGCCAGTTCGTCGTAGCGCGCCTCGACACTAGCCAGTTTATCGAACATACGAGCGATTACCCTTCTGATACGGATGGCTATTATAGCACGGTGATCAAGGGTTCGGATGCCGTGGAACACAGAGAGACGGCACGGATACGGTGAGCAGCGGCTCACCCAAACCCGTACCGTCTCTCAGATCCGTTAGCTAGAAGCCCTTGGAAAGCTTCTTGCGCCGGTTGCGCTCGGCGCGGCGGCGTTTCTCCTTGCGCTGTTCGCTTTTGGAGACGAAGTGCATCTTCTCGCGGTACGTCTTGGTAATCCGCTCGGAGACCACGCCTTTGTTGAAGCGGCGGATCAGTTGCTCGACTGTCTCGCCCTCACGTCGTTCTACACGCATCGCTCTGTCCAATCGACGGGCCAGAAGCACGCTTCTCGTGGCCGGAAATCTCGTGTGACGCGGGGCGGCGTCCGCCCGGACACGTGCCGTCGATTGTCCTGCTCACCCCCTTTAATCGTGAATTTGGTGCGGCCCCATGCGGAAAACAGAGCGTCTTCGTACCACCGCCGCCCAGTATACGTGATGCCAGTCGGTTGTGCAAACGCTGCCTAGGGCTTGTCAATCCAGGAAAGTGTGTTATGATGGTCGTGTTTGCCAACGTCACATGGCTGCGAGACTTGCATCAGAGACTCCCTCAGTCCCCTGGTCACTCGTCAGAACTTCTTCGCGCGAAGGTAATGTCACGTTGTAGGGCCGGAGCGAGACAGCCGTGGTCCGGCTGCCGGCGGTACGGTTTGTCTGTGGTTCGTTCCGGGGGCGACACGCGCGTTGCCCGTCGGGTCAACACTGTGCAGAAGCGCAGAGGAGTGTAGTCTGATGTTGGTGAAGTTGTTTGTCGGAAACCTGCCCTGGAGCGTTGGCGACGAGGATCTCGCCCGTGTGTTCTCGCCTCACGGTGATGTCCAGAGCGCCCGTGTGATCACGGATCGTGATACCGGTCGTTCGCGTGGCTTCGGTTTCGTCGAGATCGAGGTCGAGGACGTGAGCGAGGTCATTCGCGCCACCGATGGCCAGGAGCTGAACGGTCGCCCGATCCGTGTCAATGAGTCTGAGGATCGTGACCGTGGCGGTAGCCGTGGTGGCAGCGGCGGTGGCCGTGGCGGGTACGGCGGCGGCGGCGGCGGTGGCGGTGGCCGTGGCGGCGACCGTGGTGGGCGCGGCGGCTATAATGATCGCTACTAATAACGTCTGATGGTGGCCAGTGCGATGGCCCACTTGAAAATAGTCTCTTTGGAGGGATGTTATCCCTCCAAGCCTTTCCCAGGCAATAAAGACGGGGGGCAAGGCGCCCCCCGTCTTTGCGTCTGTAGAAGAAAATAAGGAGTCCATTGAACTTCTCTGAACTTGAGCTTCACCCCACTCTGCTTGCAAATTTGCGGGCACAAGGCTATGTTACCCCCACGCCGATCCAAACTGAGGCGATCCCTGCCGCCCTCGCCGGACGCAATCTCGTCGGCCTCGCCCAAACGGGCACGGGCAAGACGGCGGCCTTCGTGCTGCCTATTCTCCAGCATTTGCTCGATGGGCGGCGCGGCCCAATTCGCGCCCTCATCGTCACCCCTACCCGCGAACTTGCCGACCAGGTCAACGCCGCTGTGCAAGTGCTTGGGCAAGGCACGGGCCTCCGCAGCGCCGCGATCTACGGCGGCGTCGGGATGGAACCCCAAGAGCGTGCCCTGCGCGCTGGCCTCGATATCGTCGTCGCCTGCCCTGGGCGTCTGCTTGATCACCTCAACCGTGGCAGTCTGCGCCTTGACCGGGTCGAGACGCTTGTCCTCGATGAGGCCGACCGAATGCTCGATATGGGCTTCCTGCCCGATATCCGCCGGGTGATCGCGGCACTGCCCGTCAAGCGCCACACGATGCTCTTCTCGGCGACCCTCTCGCCTGAGCTTCAGGGTCTGGTGGCTACGACCGCACCCAATGCCGTTACCGTGCAGATTGGGCAGTCGCGGCCAGCCCACACCATTCAGCACGCCTTGTATCCAGTGCCCCAGCACCACAAAACCTCGCTGCTGCTTGAGTTGCTGCACCGCGCTGACACTGGCTCAGTGCTGATCTTCACCCGCACGAAGCACCGTGCGAACCGGCTGCTCCAGCAGATCGCCCGCGCTGGTCACAGCGCCGCTGCCCTGCATAGCAACCGCTCGCAGAATCAGCGCCAGGTCGCGATGGACGGCTTCCGCGCCGGGCGCTTTCGCATCCTTGTGGCAACCGACATCGCCGCCCGTGGCCTCGACGTTGACCGGGTGTCCCACGTGATTAACTATGACGTGCCCGACACCCCCGACGCCTATATCCACCGTATCGGGCGCACCGGGCGCGCCGAGCGCACCGGCGAGGCGTTTACCCTCGTCACCCCTGAGGACAACGACCAGGTTCGTGCGATTGAGAAGGCGTTTGGGCGCCCACTCGAGCGCCGTACGGTCGCTGAGTTTGACTATAACGCCCCGCCGCCGCCCCACGCACAGGAAATGGCGCATCACGATGAGCGCCTCGGCCAGCGCCAGGGGCCGCCCCGTCGCGATGGCCGCCCTGCTGCCCAGCGCCAGGGGCCACCTCGGCGCGATGAGCGCCCCCGCGAGCTGCAGCACGAGGCGAACCGTACGTCGCGTCACGATGGGCCGACCCGTCGTCTGGCGTAGATACGGATCGTTTCGACGGTGGATGTTTGATTTGCTGCGTGGGAGCGAACACGCTTACGCAGTCGGCCAGACCTGTCAGGTGCGCGCACCTGACAGGTCTTTGTGTTCTTTCACCACTGCACCCATCACAGGTCTACCGCATCATCTTCAACATGGGCAACCAACGCGGTGTCGTGGTCGTTGCTTGGCGCAGCGGTCGGTACGCCTTTCGCGCCACGGGACGCTAGGTTTGCGCTGTTGAGGTGCGCGTAGATCTGGGTCGTTGAAAGCGAGGCGTGACCAAGCAGCGCCTGAACTTCGCGCAGTTCGGCCCCGCCGCTCAACTTATGGGCGGCAAACGAGTGGCGGAGCGTGTGAGGCGTCAGGTCGTGGAGGCCAACATCCTCGGCGTAGCCTTTCAGGATGAGCCAGAAGCCTTGGCGCGTGAGCCGCTTGCCACGATGGTTGAGGAACAGGGCGGTACTCGGCTCGTCGCAGTTGCGCGCCAACTGCGAGCGTGAGCTGTCGAGATACTCTTCAAGGGCGGTGATGGTTGTGTCGCCGAGCGGCAGAATGCGCTCGCGACCGGCGCGGCCCGCACAGCGCACGTTGGTCTGGTTCAGGATCAGGTCGTCAAGCTCAAGGGCGACAAGTTCGCTGACCCGCAGGCCGGTGGCGTACAGCAATTCAAGCATCGCCTTGTCGCGCAGACCTTCGGGCGACGAGGAGCGCAGGGGCAACTCAAGCAGTTCGTCAACCTGATTGGGTGAAATTGCCTTGGGGAGAAAGCGGTCAACCTTGGGTGAGTTGATCTGTTCGGCTGGGTCACTGTCGATCAGACTTTGACTGAATAAATAGCTAAAGAATGATTTTACCGCAGCCGTTCGTCGGGCGATCGTACTATTCGCGTAACGCCGCTCGTGTAGGAAGATCAGGAAACCCATCACTTGCTCGTGGGCAACCGTGGGCCACGTAACGATATTCTGCTCGCGCAGGTAGGTGCAGAGTTGTTCAAGGTCGGTGCGATAGGCGGCTGTGGTGTTCGCCGACATCCCCCGCTCGCTTGCCATGTACCCTAAAAACTGCTCAACGTAGACTTGCATACAGTATTTTTTGCCCGCTGACCGGCCCTGCGCCGACCGCTTAGCGCGGGTGAACGAACCTCAGGGACGCGGCGTGGCGCGTATGGTACAGCAAAGGCAAGCGGGTGTCAACCGCACGGCGACCCAACGTCGAGGGGCTGGAGACCTGATTCGCGTGCGCCCCGGACATGCGAACGTTCCTGCGGAGAGGCTTGGGCCGCTCTAGGGTAGCATCGTCCGCGCTGCAAGGGGGTGCCAGAGGGGTATGGTTTGCGTTCATACACACCGTTGTGTTTGATGGTGTTTTGTGATGTTGTACCGCATCTGCTGATATTGCGATATCCATACAAATGTATTATAATAGCACCATCACGGCATCGCCGTGGTGTTGTACCTGCACAAATCATGGGCGGTTCTGCCACAAATACACGGGTGGCAGGTACAATGATGACCGTGATGGCTCCGACGGCGCGTACGCCAAGACTCGGTGACTCTGTGACGCATGGTGGAAGGCCAGACGGGTGCGGTTTCATCCTATAGAACGTCAAGTAGCGACGGCACAGACGAGCGAATCAATCTCAGGCGTACGGACGACCAGGAGTACCCGTAGCCCCAAACGCTTCGGCAATGGGGTAGAGGGCATGGTAGTCTGCCCTGTAGGGATTACCCCTGCGAACTGCATACCTTGCGCTACAACGCTAGGAAAAAGAGTACTATACTGCCTGGGTTCTAAGACTCTGCCGATGGCGTACCTATGCGGACAATGCTCGTGTTCAACCCGAACGCCGGCCAGACCGAGGCCCACGAGCGCGAGCTGAGTGGTGCCGCTGAGGTCTGGCGTGAGCATGGCTGGCAGGTCACGATTGAGCCTACGCGGGCTGCCGGTGATGGGCAGCGTCTTGCACGTATGGCCGCCGACCAGGGCTATGATCTCGTGGTAGCTGCCGGGGGCGACGGCACCATCAACGAGGTGATTAACGGGTTGGCTGGCACCGCTACCGCACTTGCCCCTTTACCGCTTGGCACGATGAACGTCTGGGCGCGTGAGCTGCGGCTGCCGATGCAGCCACGGGCCGCCGCAGCGGCGATCTGTGCTTGGCACCCGCATGTGATCGACCTGGGCCGCGCCGGGGATCGCTACTTCCTGCTGATGGCCGGCATCGGCTTCGATGCGGCGATTACCGCCGGGATACGCCCTGACGAAAAACGCCGCCTCGGTGCGCTCGCCTACGTCATCCGTGGCATCGCGCAGACCCTCCGCGTCCGGGGTGCCCGCGCCCGCCTGATTATCGACGGACGCCCGATCAGCAGCCGCGTACTGATGGTCGTCGTTGGCAACACCCAGCTCTACGGCGGTCTGGTCAAAATCACCCACCGGGCCAGTATTGACGACGGAATGCTCGATGTTGCGGTCTTTAAGGGTGATAACGGCCTGAGCGCGGTGCGCCGCCTGATTGCGATTTTGCGCCGACGCTACAGCGAGGATCCCGAGATCGCCTACTACCGCGCCCGGAGCGTCCATGTGAGCGCCCGCCCGCGCCTGCCCGTCCAGGTTGATGGCGACTCCATCGGCCAAACCCCGATGACGTTCGAGGTGGTGCCGGGTGCCCTCCGGGCCTTGCTGCCAGTCGATCTGCCTGAGGATCTGATGCAGCAGCCGACCCTCGTCGGTGGCGGGGTGCGGCGCACGCTCCCACGCATCCTCAGTTGGCTCTCGCGGCGCTAAGACACGGGTTCAGGGGCTGGGTTTCAGGTTTCAGGCCGAACGCATCGGTAAGCGCTGCGTGTGCCTAAGAAGCTGTCTGAAAAGGTATCGCCCCCCTCCCAACCTCCCCCCGTTGGGGTGAGGAGCCGACTCCCACCCCCAACGGGGGAGGGTTGGGGCGGGGGAATCGCGGGATGCCAGACCTTTTCAGACAGTCTCTAAGACATGGCCCCGCGCCGCGATACTGCCGTGCAGAAAGGGCTTTCGTCGTATGTGGCTGCGTGGCCTCAAGTTCGTGCTGCTGACCGCGCTGCTGGCGGCCTGTGGAACCGTGGCGCAGCCGCAGGCTGCCTCTGCCCCCGAGGGTGCCGTGCGTGGCGAGGCACTGCCGGGGCGGCTGTTGTTTGTGCGCCAGGGTGTGATCTGGCAGTGGCAGGGGCGCGAGGGGCGTCCGCTGTTTGGCAATGGGGAACTGGCGCAGCCAGCTTGGTCGCCGCAGGGTGACCGCATCGCCTACATCGCCCGTGCGAACAGTTCGAGCGATCTGCTGCTGGCCGACGCGACGGGGTCGGCGCTGGCCCGCCTCACCGAACACGACACGACCGAGCCGCCGAATAGCCTTGCGCGCGTTCACGCAAGCCGTTGGGCCTTGTACCCGGCATGGGCACCCAACGGGGTGCAAATCGCCCTGGCGTCGCAACCGGCACCGCCCGAAGGTGACCCGCCAGCCGAGTACAACCTGGATCTGATGCTGGTGCCGATCGGGCCAGGGGCAGCGCAGCCACTCTTCACCGATCATAGCGCCCAAGCTGGGCGTAGCGCCTTCAGCGCTGACGGGGCCAGCTTGGTCTTTACGCGGGCCGGGGTGGGGGCCGAAGGACGGCAGCGCCTCTATCGGCTAGAGGTGGCGAGCGGGGCGGCTGAGCCGGTGCCCGGTGCGCCCGAGCCGAGCTATGACCCTGCCTTTTCGCCCGACGGGGTCTGGCTGACCTTTGCGGCACGCGACACGGGCCGCACCGACATCTTCGTTCTACCGGCGGGTGGGGGGGGCACGCCCCAGCGCCTGACGGCCATGGGCACGGCGCGGGCACCGGCTTTCTCGCCCGATGGGCACCTGCTCGCTTTTCTGGCGATGGCCCCAGGCGAGACGGGCTTTGACCTGTGGGTGGCCGACTTGCGGGTTGGCGCAACGGGGGCGCTGGTGGCTGGCGAACCGCGCCGTGTTACCAGCGGGCTAAGCCTCGACGGTGACTCGGGTCTGTCGTGGGCACCGTAGGCGCGGGTTCAGGTGCTACAGCTTTTCGGAAGTTCGCTTCGGGTTGCGACAAGGCGACAAGGCGACAAGGCGACAAGGCGACAAGGCGACAAGGCGACAAGGCGACAAGGCGACAAGGCGACAAGGCGACAAGGCGACAAGGCGACAAGGCGACAAG
>CAIWXH010000119.1 GCA_903916565.1 uncultured Oscillochloris sp.
CTGCGCGCCCGTGGCCGCAAGGTCGAGGTGCTTGACGGCGATGTGGTTCGCACGCATCTCTCGAAGGGGCTGGGCTTCTCACGCGAAGATCGCGACACCAACATTCGGCGCATCGGCTGGGTCTGCGAGGTGCTGACGCGCAACGATGTGGTCGCAATTGCAGCGGCGATCTCGCCCTTCCGCGCAATTCGCGACGAGGTGCGCGCCCACGTCGGGCGCTTTGTCGAGGTGTTTGTGGACGCCTCGCTGGAGACGGTGATCGCCCGTGATGTGAAGGGGCTGTACGCGAAAGCGCTGGCGGGCGAAATCCCTCAGTTCACCGGCGTGAGTGACCCCTACGAGGCGCCGCTCAACCCCGAGGTGACCATTCACAGCGCCGACGAGACGCCCGCCGCCAGCGTCGCCCGCATCTTCGCCACCCTGGAAGAGCTAGGCTATCTGGAACCCGTGGACGCGCCGGTCGTTGCGTAGTGTAATACCGTTTGCCGCCGCAAGCCCCCACCCCCTGCCCCTCCCCCACAAGGGGGGAGGGGAGCCGAACTCGCCCTTCCTCGTGCGAAATCTCCCCCTCTCCCCTTGTGGGAGAGGGGGGCAGGGGGGAGAGGGAATTGGGGCAGGCGCTGCGGCGGCACTCCTTTGGAGCAACCCATGACCAGCCCCAACCCCGCGCCGCCGGTCTCCCAGATTGAAGCGATTAAGCTGGCGAACCCCGGTCTTGGCGGGGTGCTACTCGACGAAGTGCAGGATCTCAGTCGGCCCAACCTGAGCGATGAGGCCGAGGTGCTGCTGAAGTTCCACGGCAGCTACATTCAGGACGACCGCGACCAGCGTCAGGCGCGCAAGCAGGCTGGATTGGAGCGGGCCTGGCAATTTATGGTGCGTACCCGCACCCCCGGCGGGCGGCTGACGGCAGACCAATACCTGCTGGCTGACGAACTGGCGACAACCTACGCGAACGGCACGCTCCGCATCACCACACGCCAGACCTTGCAGTTCTACGGGGTTGGCAAGGCCAACCTCAAGCCGCTGATTAAGGCGCTGAACGAGCGGCTGGTCACCACCTACGCGACCTGCGGCGATGTGGTGCGAAATGTGCAGACCTGCCCGGTGGCCGATCTGCTGCCCGGTCACGCCTTCGACCTTCAGGCGCTGGCCCGCCAGCTTAGCGACCGCTTTCTGCCCGAAAGCACCGCCTACTACGAGCTGTGGCTCGACGGCGCGAAGGTGCTGGCCGACGGGCAGAAGGTCACCGTGACGCCGACCCGCGAAGAGTCGTTCTACGGCCCGACGTATATGCCGCGCAAGCACAAGCTGGCGCTGGCGCTGCCCGGTGACAACTGCGTCGATCTCTTCACTCACGACTTGGCGCTGGAGGCCGTGACCGACGGCGCGACCCTGCGCGGCTTCAACCTGCTGGCGGGCGGCGGCCTGGGCAGCACCCACGGCAAGGCCGAAACCTTCCCGCGTCTGAGCGACCGCGTCGGCTTTTTGCCGCCCGAGCGGGTGCAGGTGGTGTTGGAAACCGCGAGTGCGATCTATCGCGACGAGGGCGACCGCAGCAACCGCAAGCACGCCCGCTTGAAGTATCTGCTTGCCGAGCGCGGCGTGACTTGGTTTCGCGCCGAGCTGGCTCGCCGCCTGGGCGCACCGCTCGCTGACCCGGCTGAAGTGGGCGGCTACGCCGCCCACGATCACCTGGGCTGGCAGCAGCAGGCCGACGGCAACTGGCTGGTCGGCCTCTGGGTCGCCAGTGGGCGCATTAAAGATGAAGGGGTGCAGCGGGTGCGGGCGGGGCTACGCGCCATTGTCGCGCTGACCGGCGCCGAGGTGCGCCTGACGGCGCAGCAGAACATCGTGCTGGCCCGCATCACCCCCGCCCAGCGCCCGCAAGTCGCAGCCCTGATCGCTGCGTACGGCCTCGCCAGCCAAGTGGGCGAAACCGTACTGACGACGCTGCGCCGTGGCGCGTTGGCCTGCCCCGCCCTGCCGACCTGTGGGCTGGCGGTGGCCGAGTCTGAGCGCTACCTGCCGACGCTGCTTGGCGCGCTGGAGGAGCGTGGCTTTGGCGATGCACAGGTGACCATCAGGCTAAGCGGCTGCCCCAACAGTTGTTCGCACCCGCCCACGGCAGAGATTGGGGTGATCGGGCGCAGCCAAGGCAGCTATAATGTTTATGTGGGCGGCAGTCCGGCGGGCACGCGCCTCTCGCGGCTCTATCAATCGGCGGTGAAGGCCGTCGATCTGCCGGGGCTGCTCGGCGACCTGCTGGCCCGCTGGCGCACCGAGCGCGCCCCCGACGAGGCGTTCGGCGACTGGGCCACTCGCGCTGGGCTGGGCCAGGGCTGGCACGCCGAGAAAGAGCCGGTTAGCGCCTAATCGTATCCGTAGCCTTGGCGTGGAAGCGCCAGGCATCGCTACTAGTACAGCTTTCTGGAAGTTCCTGTCGGGTTGCGCGGTGATTCTCGCCAGGCACGGAGCGCAGCAGTACGCGGTTCGGCCTGCGTGATCTTCGTGAACTTCGTGGTACAAAACCTGCCGCGTATTTCCGCCAACATGTACTAGCCTAGAGAAGTGATGACCATGACTCAATCAGCCGTGACCAACCCTCCGATCCACACGCTCCTCCAGACGCGCTGGAGTCCCCGCGCCTTCGCGCCGACCCCGGTCGCGCCCGCTCAGATCCTCAGCCTGCTCGAAGCCGCACGCTGGTCGGCCTCGGCCATCAATGTCCAGCCCTGGAGCTTTGTGGTCGTCCCGAAGGATGATGAGGACGCCTTCGCCCGCCTGTTCGGCACCCTTGCCGAGGGCAACCAGGTCTGGGTGCAGCACGTCCCACTGCTGGTGCTGGCGGTGGCCCAGCAGCAGCGTGAACCCGGCAAGCCCAACCCCTACGCGCTCTACGATCTCGGCCAGGCCGTCGCGCACCTCAGCATCCAGGCGACCGCGCTGGGGCTGTACGTGCATCAGATGGCTGGCTTCAACCCGGATCAGGCCCGCAGCGCGTTCGCCATTCCCGAGGAGTACGTGCCGTTCACGGTGATCGCCATCGGCACGCTGGGCGACCCTGATGCGCTGCCCGAGCCGCTGCATACACGCGAGCTGGCGGAGCGCACGCGCAAGCCGCTTGCCAGCTTTGTCTTTGGCGGAACGTGGGGCCAGCCCACGCCGCTGCTGGCAGACGTGGATCAAGCGGCGTAGCATGGCGATTGCAACGTCGCCTGCCAGCCCCCGCCCGGTGGTTGAAGCCACGGGCTAGTACCCTGCAAAGCCCGCTGAAGCGGGCTGTCGAGCCTGCTTCAGCAGGCTTCGCACCCAAGAGCCGGGGGCTTCAGCCCCCCGGCGGGCGACGTTGCAAGCGCCATGAAGCGGCGTAGACGTTACTTGACAATCTCGCGTATTTCAGTTATTCTTCACGACAGCACAACTGAATAGTAACGCTTATCCAGAGAGGCAGAGGGACCGGCCCGATGAAGCCTCGGCAACCCCCGGGTTCACCCCCTGGCACGGTGCCAATTCCGGCAGCGACACTGGAAGATGAGCGGGCGAGTCTGGATACAAGCCCCTTCCATACGTGTAGACGTATGTTGAAGGGGTTTGATCTTGAAAGGCTGTGTCCCGCGTAAGCCCCGCAGGAGTCAGCCATGAGTGTGATTGCCGCCCCGTCCGCCCTTGACGCCGCCCGCGCCCAGATTGTCGGCCTCGATACGCCCCTGCCGCGCCGTGATGGTGCCCCCGGCCCAGCGATTAATCTCGACAACGCCGCCACCACCCCGCCGCTGCGCCAAGTGCAAGCCACCGTCGAGCGCTTTCTGGGCGTCTATAGCAGCGTCCACCGTGGGGCCGGGCTCAAGTCGCAGGCGGCCAGCGCCGCCTACGAGGAGGCGCGAACCGTGGTTGGGCGCTTCGTCGGTGCCCGCCCCGACCAGCACCAGGTCATCTTCACCCGCAACACCACCGAGGCGCTGAACATTCTGGCCCATCGGCTGGTGCTCGCCCCCGGTCAGGTGATCATCAGCACCGAGCTTGAGCATCACTCGAATGATTTGCCCTGGCGCGGTGTCGCCCCGGTCGTGCATGTGCAGGCCACCGCTGAGGGTGCGCTTGACGAAGCGCACTACGCGGCCCTGCTGCACCAGTACGCCGGGCGCGTGCGGCTCGTCGCCGTCACGGGCGCGAGCAACGTCACCGGCTATGTGCCGCCAATTCATCGGCTGGCGACCCTGGCCCACGCTCACGGGGCCGAGCTTGTGGTGGACGCCGCCCAGTTGGCGCCGCATCGTCCCATCAACCTTGGTGATCTGGCCGACCCCGCGCACCTCGACTACGTGGCCCTGTCAGGGCACAAGCTCTACGCGCCTTATGGTGCCGGAGCGCTGATCGGGCGGGCCGACACCTTCGCCCTTGGTGCGCCCCTGCTGGCTGGTGGCGGCAGCGTGCGCCGTGTCACGCCGCGCATCGTTGATTGGGCCGACGGCCCGGCGCGTGACGAGGCGGGCACGCCGAATGCGGTTGGCGCCATCGCGCTTGCGGCGGCGTGTCTGGCGCTTGAGGCGCTTGGGCTTGAGACGATTGCCGCCCACGAGGCGGCGCTGACCGCCTACACGCTCGACCAGCTCGCCCGTGTGCCCGGCCTCTGGCTTTACGGCGACCCCGACCCGGCCAAGGCCGAGACGCGCTTGGGCGTCATCCCCTTCTGTCTCGATGGCTACGACCCGCATCTGGTGGCCGCCATTCTCAGCTACGAGGCGGGGATCGCCGTGCGGAGCGGCAGCTTCTGCGCCCAGCCCTACGTGCGGCGGCTGCTGAAGCTCGAACACGCTGGCTGCGAGCAGGGGCAGCAGGGCCTAGTGCGGGCCAGCTTCGGCCTCTACACCACCGAGGCCGAGGTGGCCCAGATGGTCAGCGTTTTGCACGCGCTTGCCGCCGGAGATTATGACGGGCTGTATGAGCGCAACGCGACCAATGGCGGCTTTCAGCCGCTTGGCTGGAACGAGGCCCCGCAGACGCTCTTCCAGCTTGGCGGTGTGCCTGCGCTGGCTCAGGGGTAGACCAGGTTTCAGGTGCTGGGTTTCAGGTTTTAGGCCGAGCGCATCAACAATCCCTGCGTCTGCCCAAACGGTAACGTGTCCACGAACCTTGTCGCATAAAACGCAGCAGCAGGCGGTTCGGCCTTCGTGAACTTCGTGCGCTTCGTGGTAAAAGACCTGCCGCGCATTTCCGCCGCTGTGTACTAAGTAGGTATCAGAAAGTTTCTCGCACTTCGGCGAACTGTCAAAACCTATCACGCGGCATTCTGACGCGGTAAAAAGCGCATTCTGCTGCGAAGTCCCGTGTTCTCGCCCGGCGCCCGAAAAATGTGAAGGGAACTTCTTGATACCTACTTAGGCTGAATACTTGACAATTATAATCAAGTAAATTATATTTAGAAGGACAAACTTCTGCCTGCCTAGCCGAACAAGATCATGCCAACGGGCTGATTGCGTGCAAGGAGGAGCGCCGATGCGTAAACTTCCCCAGCGGTTGGCCGACGATGAGCCGTCGCTGGCACCTGCGGAGGCTTCCTGGGTGTTCTCGATGCTCGCCGATGGGCTCGCCTTCCCGCCGCCCAAATCGTCCGTCGAGCCGCACGAGCGCCCTGAACCCACGGCGCACCACGGGCGACTGCTTGGGGCGCTCGGCGTGCTGGCGCTGCTCATCGCGCTGCTGGTGGGCGTGCAGTTGACCTGAGCATGATGAGGCAGCAATGCGAATCTCGAACAAGAGCGACTACGCTCTGCGGGCGCTGTTCGATCTGGCGCAGCACATCGGCCAAGGCCCGGTGCAGAGCGACGAGATCGCCACCCGCCAGGGCGTCCCGGTCAACTATCTGAACCAACTGTTGATCACGATGCGCCGGGCGGGGCTGATCGAGAGCCTGCGCGGGCCGCAGGGCGGCCACATGCTGGCGCGGCCCCCCGAGGCGATTACGCTGCGCGACATTTTGGTCGCCCTCGATGGCCCCTTGCTCACGGGCGAAACGGCCCGCGACGACCTGCACCCGACGGTGCCGGAGGATCATGATCTGGTGGATGAGTTCTGGTGCGAGCTGCGCGGGCGTATCGAGGGGCTGCTCGATGCGATCTCGCTGGACGATCTCTGCCAGCGCAAGCGCCAGCGCGACGGGAATGTGATGTACTACATTTGAGGCA
>CAIWXH010000120.1 GCA_903916565.1 uncultured Oscillochloris sp.
GAGGGGAGTGTGCTCTATGAGCGACCCGACTGATCTGGTGCGTGGTTGGTTCCGCAAGGGCGATAGCGATCTCCACGCAGCGCGGCTGCTCACCGCCGGTGGTGAACCGTATGACACGGCCTGCTTTCACGCCCAGCAGGCAGCAGAGAAGTATCTGAAAGGCTTCCTCGCCTCGACCGGCCAGCCGTTCCCGCTGACGCACAACCTTGAAGAGTTGGAACTTCGCTGCCTCGCGGTGCAGCCGACGCCCGATTTGATGGGCATCAACCTGACGATTCTGACGCCCTATGCGGTGCAACTCCGCTATGATGCGAGTTTCTGGCCTGACCAAGCCACCGCGCAGGAGGCCATCACGCTCGCTGAGCAGGTGCGTCACGCCATCCTGGCCGTAGTTCCCCCTGAAACGCACCCATGAGCCTCAAAACCTTCCTTCAGGATGTCATGCTCCGCCCGCGCTTGCAGCAGTATGGTGCGCTGGTCGTCTATGACCCTGACCGGCGCTACCGCGAGCTGTGTCTGGAGTTGGCCGCTGACACGCTGCTGGTCGTCGATGCGTCGGAGAGCAGCATCGAGAGTCGCGAGGCTGCCCTCGCTGCGCTTCAGCGCCTCGGCGCTTCTGGCGACCCGCTGACGGCGCTACTGGTCTATGTGCCGGCGGCGGCACCCCTGGACGACGAGGCGCGGCAGCGCGACCCGTTCGCGCTGTATGCCGCCTGCGGGGCGATCTTCCCTGACCCCACGAACGACGGCGAAACCTACGTCAGCCTCTGCCTGCGCGCCCGCCCCGACCACGGCACCGCCATCCGGCGCATCTTCCAGCACGACCCCAACCCCAGCTTCGCTGTGATTGATGCGGTCGGCGGCGGCACGGGCTGGCCCAATCTACAGGCGGTGCTGGGCGTCGAGTCGGCCCGTGAGATTCTGGCCGCCCTGCTCGCCCCTGACCCACGCCAGCGGGCTGAACTCAAAGGCCAGGATGCGTGGGTCGTCGAGGCGAAGGAACTCCTTCAGAGCGCCATCGGCCTCACGCTGCTGACCCGTGCGAAAAGCTGGGAGCCTATCGCCGACGAGCTCTGGCGCTTCCTGCTCTTCAGCGAGTTTGTCTTTGACCTGCCCGCCGCGCTGCCCGCCGCGCTGGCGAACGTGCCGCGTGCGCTGCCCGAGGCCCGCCCGCTGGTCGAAGACCTCTGCGAGCGCCTGCGGAGCGACCGGCGCACCCAGCCACTCTACATCGAACGCGCCGAGACGAACGAGCGCGACTTGGGCCTCGCCGACCACTGCCGCGCCATCACCGACCTGGGCGTGCGCGACACCTTCCCCTTCGAGGAGCGCTCCTTCTTCGCCCAAGCGGTTGACGCGCTCAAACGCGACAACGCAGAGCGACTGGGCGGACTGCTGGCGCGGCACACGCAATCCATCTGGGTCGGGCGCGGCGAGAACCAGGCGCAGTGGCAACTGCTTCAGGCCGCCGCACGGCTCACCGAGCGCTGCGCGGAGGCCGACCGCCAGTTGATCGAACACAGCCACAGCCAGGGGCGCCTGATTGACTTCTATCTGGCGACCCTGCGTGACGTAGACCGCCTGCACCGCGAGTTGGAACACGCCGCTGGCGATCACGTGGACGCCGATGGGACGCTCGCGGCGGTGGTCGCGC
>CAIWXH010000121.1 GCA_903916565.1 uncultured Oscillochloris sp.
GGGCGTGTAGAAGCGTGCGACCGCAACGCCGTTGGCCTCAAGCTCGCTGGCCGCTAGCTCCATATTCGCCCGCTCGTCGTTAGTCCACGGGCCATTATCGCCATCGATTGGGCCAACAATGAGGACGGCCTTCAGCGGGGGCAGGGCGACCGCAAGCTGGGGTGCCGCCAGCGGGTCAGTGAGGCCCGCCACAGTGGTTGTGGTGGGCGGGCGCGGGGGCAACGCCGGGGTTGCAGGGAACGATTCGGGGGGGCCGGCATAGACGGCACCAGTTAGCGCAAACAAGACTGCCAGCACCAGAAGCGCGGGATGGAGCTTCATTGTCATTCCTTATGCGTGATTGCGGCACCCCTCACACAGCAGGGGCGGTCAATAACGTACGAATCGAACTGGACTCCTCTAATTGTAGGCGGCTCGGCTCGGAAGACAATAGGAGCCGGGTACTAATGACGTTGCGCTACATGGGTCAGGCTGGTCCCAGTTCACACTTCGCGAGACCTATCCTTGGTTGTCCGCCGCCGCGTCTCGTACTGTACTGGCTTGAGCAATCGCACCGTCAGGGTTAGAAAAAACGCGGTGAGCAGCACCGAGATAAAGATGTAGACCAGCCATGGCGAGGGGAGCCACAGGTCGCCCATATCCGAGCTGATCTTCACCAGCAGTGGCCCTTCGCCACTGGAGAGAAAGCCGGCGCTGAGGCCCAGCGCGATAAAGGGGTGGGCACTCAGCAGCAGGCCCATCGTGTAGATATAGAAGACATCAGACAGCCCGCCAAACGAACTGGTTAGCATCATGCTGACGACAAAGAGGAACGGGATCAGCAGGAGCAGCATAATCACCGTGCCCTGGGCCATCACCGTTGCCGCCAAGGTGGTACGCATCACGGTTGACCAGAACAGGCCAATGGTGGCGTAACAGATCGCCGTAACGGCCAAGCCGAGGACGCCGATTAGCAACTCGATGCCGCTGACCCCACCGAAGAGGAAGGCGAGGCCGGCCATCGGGAGGGCGGCGATGATCAGCAGCATAGCAAAGGCCAAGGCCGAGGTTAGCTTGCCCAGCGCAATCTGGAGCGGCGAGAGCAGGGGTGTGATCAGCAAATCGTAGGTCTGGCGCTCCTTCTCGCCCGAGATGGCACCCGCTGTCAGCGAGGGGGTGATCACACAAACTTGGATTAGGCTGGCGCTCATCACGGTCATGAAAATCGCCTTCCCGATGTTGCGGCCCGCCTCTGGGTCGTTGATGCCACCCCGGAACGAACTGGCCGTCGCCGCGTAGACGAGCAGGGTCACACCGGCAATAATCGCCAGGTAGATCACCAGAATGATCATGGCACGGTTGCCACGAATGCGCCCGCGCAGTTCACGCGCAAGGACAGGGTTGGCAAGAAGGTTCATGCTTGCTCCTCGGTATGGTGCTGGTGCCACGCATTGTAGCGGATCACGCCGAAGCATAGCGAGCGCGGGCAGCGTTACAGTTTGGCGGGTGCAAAGTCGCCGCCGGGGGACTGAAGTCCCCGGCGCTTGGGTGCGAAGCCTGCCTTCGCAGGCTCAACGAGGCCGCACAGGCGGCCTTCGTCACCCGTAGCCCGTGGCTTCAGCCACCGGGCGTGGGGCCGCAGCACGACGTTGCAACCGCCAGCGTGGCCGCACCCGGATTCTTGCAAAAATTGACTGCCTGACGCATAATGTTGTACAACTATTCGCCACCTACCGCTGCGCGTAACCGCACGCCCGCTCAAGGGTTTTGCACGGCTGAAGTTACCCAAGACGGGGTCTATTGCGTATCCTTGACGATGCGTACTACCTATGGGGATCACGATGCGCCGCATTTTCACGTCTGCTCTGACCGCGCTCACCTGTCTGACGCTCGCCAGTTGTGGCGGTACCGCCGCCGCCCCCACGCCGCCGCCTGCCGCTGCCACCGCGCCCGCCGCCGCTGTCACCGCGCCCGCCGCCCAGAGCGCCCTGACGATCAAAGATGCCTGGGTGCGCCCGGTGAGCGTGACGGAGCCTGCGGCTACCTCTGCGCTGACCACCACCGAGGCGATGACGGACACCATGGCGCTGACCACCACCGAGGCCATGACCGACAGCTTGGCGATGGAAATGGACGCCAGCGTCACCACGGCGGCGTACCTGACGATTGTCAACAGTGGGGCTACGCCCGATAACCTGCTTTCGGTCAGCGCCGCGCCCGAGCTTGCCAAGAGCGTTGAGCTGCACACGATGATTGACGAGGGTGGCGTCATGAAGATGCGCCCCGTCGCGAAGATCGAGGTGCCCGCCAACGGCGAGGCGGTGCTCAAGATCGGCGGCTTCCACGTGATGTTCATCGGCGTGCAGAAGGATCTGAAGGACGGCGAGACGGTGAAGCTCAGCCTGACCTTTGAGCAGGCCGGCACGATCCAGGTTGACGCCGTGGTTCGCACCCCGCCAACCCCGTAGGCCCACAAACGACAAGCCGCCGTGGGGGCGCGGGTCGCCGCGCTCCCACGGTAAAGTGAGTGCCGTACATGCGACGAATCTTGGCGCTGGCCCTGGTTTTACTGGCCCTCAGCGGCTGTGGCACGCCCCTTCAGTTGAAGGGCACGCGCATTGAGCCGCCGAAAGCCGCCCCGGACTTCACCCTGACCGATGAGCAGGGGCAGCCCTTCACCCTTAGCGCCCACCAGGGCCAGGTGACGGTGCTCTTCTTCGGCTTTGCCTCGTGCCCCGACATCTGCCCGACCGAACTGGGGAACTTGGCTGCGGCGCTGCGGCAACTGGGCGATGAGGCCAAGAGCGTGCAGGTGGTGTTCGTCAGCGTAGACCCAGAGCGCGACACGGTCACACGCCTGCGCCAGTATGTCACGACCTTTGACCCGCGCTTCAAGGGGCTGTGGGGCGAAAAGGCGATCATTGACCCGCTGGTCAAGGCGTATGGCGCCTCGTACGAGCGGCGCGATCTGCCGGGGTCGGCCCTAGTCTATACCATTGACCACTCGGCATTTACCTACGTGATTGACAAAGCGGGGCGCTGGCGCGAGGTCTTCGCCTTCGGCACCACCGTTGCGGATTTGGTCACCGACCTGCGCGCCTTGGCCCGCGAGCGGTAAAGGGAGATACCGATGGGCCGTCAGCGGGTCGCCATCGTATGGGCCGCCCTAGCCCTGGTGGTCGGACTCGGCCTGGGGTGGGCGGTCTGGCTGTTGCACGAGACGCAGACCACGGCCCGGTCATATATCGTGCGCGTGCCACCGGGTACGGCGGCCCGCAGCGCTGTCGGCGCGCAGGGCGAACTCTTCCCGCAGCAGCTTGAGCTCAAGCTGAGCCAGTACGATACCCTGATCGTTCGTAATGATGACAGTGAGCCGGTGACCATTGGGCCGTACCGCATTGAACCGGGGCAGCGCTTTGTGCAGCACTACGCAGGCCCCGGCACCTTCGAGCTCGTCTGCTCGGTTCACGCGGGCAAACGCCTACGGATTGTCGTCACGCGGTAGCGGGCGGGGGTACAGAGGCGGCTTTGCCTCCCCTGTACCCCCGTTAGGCA
>CAIWXH010000122.1 GCA_903916565.1 uncultured Oscillochloris sp.
CAGTTCGGTCGGGCAGATGTCGGGGCACGAGGCAAAGCCGAAGAAGAGCACCGTCACCTGGCCCTGGTGGGCGCTTAGGGTGAAGGGCTGCCCCTGCTCATCGGTCAGGGTGAAGTCCGGGGCAACTTTCGGCGGCTCAATGCTTGTGCCCTTCAACTGAAGGGGCGTGCCACAGCCGCCAAGGGCCAGCAAAACCAGCGCCAGCGCCAAGATTCGTCGCATATACGTCGCTCACTTTACCGTGGGAGCGCGGCGACCCGCGCCCCCACGGCAGCTTGTCGTTTGTGGGCCTACGGGGTTGGCGGGGTGCGAACCACGGCGTCAACCTGGATCGTGCCGGCCTTCTCAAAGGTCAGGCTGAGCTTCACCGTCTCGCCGTCCTTCAGATCCTTCTGCACGCCGATGAACATCACGTGGAAGCCGCCGATCTTGAGCACCGCCTCGCCGTTGGCGGGCACCTCGATCTTCTCGACGGGGCGCATCTTCATGACGCCACCCTCGTCAATCATCGTGTGCAGCTCAACGCTCTTGACCAGCTCGGGCGCGGCGCTGACCGAAAGCAGGTTATCGGGCGTAGCCCCGCTGTTGACAATCGTCAGGTACGCAGCGGTGGTGACGCTGGCGTCCATTTCCATCGCCATGCTGTCGGTCATGGCCTCGGTGGTGGTCATGGCCTCGGTGGTGGTCATCGCCATGGTATCGGTCATGGCCTCGGTGGTGGTCATCGCGGAGGTAGCCGCAGGCTCCGTCACGCTCACCGGGCGCACCCAGGCATCTTTGATCGTCAGGGCGCTTTGGGCGGCGGGCGCGGTGGAGTTAGCGGCGGGCGGTGTGGCAGCGGCAGGCGGCGGTGTGGCAGCGGCGGCGGGCGCGGTGGCAGCGGCAGGCGGCGGCGTGGGGGCGGCGGCGGTACCGCCACAACTGGCGAGCGTCAGGCAGGTGAGCGCGGTCAGAGCAGACGTGAAAACGCGGCGCATCGTGATCTCCTTAGGTAGTACGTATCGTCAAGGATACGCAATAGACCCCGTCTTGGGGCACTTCAGCAGCGCAAGACCCTTGAGCGAACGTGCGCTTACGAGCAGCGGTAAGCGACGAATAGCTGTACAACGGGCAAAGCGCATCGCCGGATTATGCGTCAGGCAGTCATTTTTTGCAAGAATCCGGGTGCGGCCACGCTGTAACGCTGCCCGCGCTCGCTATGTTTGGGCGTGATCCGCTACAATGCGTGGCACGCTTAGGCGTGTTTCAATCCAGTTTGACCGTCTGTGGCGGTTCCACGCAAAGCCGGAGCGATCTCGCGCAAAGCCGCAAAGCCGCAAGGCGTCGCTCTGGCGAGAGGTTGCGGATGCGTTCGGCCTGCAACCTGAAACCCGACACCTGAAACCTTGTCGTAGCCTACCGAGGAGCCAAGCATGAACCTTCTTGCCAACCCTGTCCTTGCGCGTGAACTGCGCGGGCGCATTCGGGGCAACCGTGCCATGATCATTCTGGTGATCTATCTGGCGATTATTGCCGGGGTGACCCTGCTCGTCTACGCGGCGACGGCCAGTTCGTTCCGGGGTGGCATCAACGACCCTGAGGCGGGCCGCAACATCGGGAAGGCGATTTTCTTCACCGTGATGAGCGCCAGCCTGATCCAAGTTTGTGTGATCACCCCCTCACTGACAGCGGGAGCCATCTCGGGCGAGAAGGAGCGGCAGACTTATGATTTGCTGATCACGACTCTGCTCTCGCCGCTCCAGATTGCGCTGGGTAAGCTAACCTCGGCCTTGGCCTTTGCCATGCTGCTGATCATTGCCGCCCTACCAATGGCCGGTCTCGCCTTCCTGTTCGGTGGGATCAGCGGCATCGAGTTGCTAATCGGCGTCCTCGGCCTAACCGTTACGGCGGTCTGTTACGCCACCATTGGCCTGTTCTGGTCAACCGTGATGCGTACCACCTTGGCGGCAACGGTGATGGCCCAAGGCACGGTGATTATGCTGCTCCTGCTCATCCCTTTCCTCTTTGTCGTCAGTCTGATGCTGACCGGTTCGTTTAGCGGGCTGCCCGATGTCTTCTACATCTACACGATGGGCCTGCTGCTGAGCGCCCACCCCTTTATCGCGCTGGGCCTCAGCGCCAGCTTTCTCTACAGCGGTGGGGGGCCACTGCTGGTAAAGCTCAGCTCGGATATGGGCGACCTGTGGCTCCCCTCGCCATGGCTGGTCTACATCTTTATCTCGGTGCTGCTCACCGCGTTTTTTCTAACCCTGACGGTGCGGCTGCTCAAGCCAGTGCAGTACGATGCGCGGCGGCGAACAGCCAAGGATAGGACTCGCGAAGTGTAAGCTGGGACCAGCCTGACCCATACAGCGCAACGTCATTAGTACCCGGCTCCTATTGTCTTCCGAGCCGAGCCGCCTACAATTAGAGGAGGCCCGTTCGATTCGTACGTTATTGACCGCCCCTGATGTGTGAGGGGTGCCGCAATCACGCATAAGGAATGACAATGAAGCTTCATCCCGCGCTGCTGGTGCTGGCAGTCTTGTTTGCGCTAACTGGTGCCGTCTATGCCGGCCCACCCGAATCGTTCCCTGCAACCCCGGCGTTGCCCCCGCGCCCGCCCACCACAACCACGGTGGCGGGACTCACTGACCCGCTGGCGGCACCCCAGCTTGCGGTCGCCCTACCCCCGCTGAAGGCCGTCCTCATTGTTGGCCCAATCGATGGCGATAATGGCCCGTGGACTAACGACGAGCGGGCGAATATGGAGCTAGCGGCCAGCGAGCTTGAGGCCAACGGCGTTGCGGTCGCACGCTTCTACACGCCC
>CAIWXH010000123.1 GCA_903916565.1 uncultured Oscillochloris sp.
GATCTGGGATGAGGGATGACGCATTCCCTTGTCCCCACCTCCCCACCTCCCCACCTCCCCACCTCCCCTTGTCCTCACCTCCCCGTCATCACAGCCCCAGCCAGGCCCGGTAGGCGCGTTGCTGCGCCTCGCTGCGCTCGGCCAGCGGGACAAGCTCAAGCGCATCGTGGGGTGCCTCGGCCAGCGTGACAGGCAGTTCAACCAGGGCGTCGCCGCGAAAAAGAGTCAGGCGCACAACGGTGCCGGGGCTGCGCTCGGCCAGCCGTGCGCCCAGGCGCTCCTCGTTCACGCGCCAGCCGTCGAGCGCGAGCAGCTCATCGTCGGCGTAGACCCCGGCGGCGCTGGACGGGCCGTCAGCGCGAACCGCCGCAACCAGCGTACGCTCGCCCTCACGCTTAAAGCTCAGGCCCAGCCAGGCTTGTGGCCCGTGCCGCAGCCAGCGCGGCGTCAGCCCCACCGTCGCCAGCGCCCCCGCGTAGTCCAGTTCCTCGGTGCCAGCGCTGAAGCGGGCGAAGAAGTCGCGGAAGGCGCCGCTGTGCTCGCCAGCCACTTCCTCGACCGCCGCCAGCACGCCCGCATCCTCGGGGATGCCCGGCCCGCTGATCGGGTAGCGGGCGAAGAGCAGGCGCAGCACATCGTCCAGCGAGCGCTCGCCGCCGGTCAGGGCGCGTAGCTTTATGTCGAGTAGAAAGCAGACCAAACTGCCCTTCAGATAGTACGAGATGCTTGAATTGGCGCTGTGTTCATCGGGCCGGTAGAGCTTAATCCAGGCGTCGAAGCTGCTCTGCTCAACGCTCTGAAGCTGGCGACCGGGCTGGCTCTGAAGGCGCACGATCTTCTCGGCCAGCGCCTCCAGGAAGCGCTCGGGGCGCAGCAGACCGGCGCGCACCAGCAGCAACTCGTCGTAGTAGCTCGTGCCGCCCTCCATCAGCCAGAGCAGCCGGGTGTAATTCTCGACCTGGTAGTTGAAGGGGCCAAGCGGCGCGGGGCGCAGGCGTTTCACATTCCAGACGTGAAAAAACTCGTGGCTTGTCAGCGAGAGAAAACGCTCGTAGCTGCGCTCGGGCTTGAAGCTCCAGCGGTCAACCTGATTGGTGACGCTGTTCCGATGCTCAAGGCCGCTGTTCTTGCCGTCGGTCAGGTGGAGGATGAAGGTGTAGTGGCGGTAGGGCAGCCCGCGAAAGAAATCGCGCTGCGTCTCGACAATGCGCTTGGTGTCGGCCACCAGCCGCGCCGCGTCCTCATTCCCGTGGCCCCAAATCGCGATCTGGTGTGGAATATCGTCCACGGTAAAAGCGAGCAGGCGCTGGGTACCACACTCGACCGGGCAGTCGAGCAGTTCGTCGTAGTCAGCCGCCGTGAAGCGGTGGCGCTGCGGCGGCGTATCGCCTGCGAGCGGCGTCAGCCCGGTACTCACCTGCCAGCCGAGCGGCGTGACAATGTTCAGGCGTAGCGGCTCGCCCGTGCGCGTGGGGACGTACATAAACACCGTTGCGCCATTGAAGTAGCCGTGGCTGCCATCGAGGTGACTGGTACGCACCGTCAGGTCGTTAGCGTACACCTGATAGTGGGCCGTCACCTGTGCGGCACCGCCCGTCTCGACGCGCCAAGTGTCTTTCGTCAATTTGCGCCAAGCGAGGTTGGTGCCGTCGGGCGCTTGCGCGTCGAATGCCTGAACGTGACGGGCAAACTCGCGGATCATATAGGAGCCGGGCGTCCACGCGGGCAGCGCCAGATCGACGTGCGGCCCGTCCAGACCATCAATCACAACGCTGACGTGGTAGAGGTGTGTATGAGGCGCGGGCATGCGGATGGTGTAAACGATCATCGCTCCGACTTTCAAGCTTCAGGCAGGGCCGCCGCCAGGAGGCGCAGCCAATTCTCGCCCATGATACCCGCAATCGCCTCGTCGCTGTAGCCAAGCGTGCCAAGCGCCTCGGCGACACGCGGCATGTCGGCGAGGCTGTCAAGCTCACGCGGAATATCCTCGCGGCCAATCCCGCCGTCGAGGTCGCTGCCAATGGCGGCGTGGCGCGCATCGCCCGCAAGCTGGCAGACTCGATCAATGTGGCGCACCAGAATGTCGAGGCCATAGTGCGCTTTCGGGTCGCCCGACTGGTACTCGGCGGCGAGAAACGCATTGAAGATCACGGTGCCAATTACGGCATCGCGCTCAATCAGCGCCTTGAGCATCGCATCGCTCAGGTGCCGGTCGGCCACCCGTGCGGGGGCCAGGGCGCGGCAGTTGCTGTGCGAGGCGATCACCGGCCCTTGGTAAAGCGCCAGCGCCTCCCAAAAACTTTCTTCAGCCATGTGGCTTAGGTCAAGGATTATCCCGGCCTGGGCCAACGCGGGCAACAGCGCCCGACCCAAGTCGGTGAGCGGGCCAGGCTGCTTGGAGCCGCCACAATAGCGCGTCGCCTGCCACGCAGGCCCGACGATCCGCACGCCCTGCGCGGCCCACCAAGGCGCCTCGGCAGGCTCCACAATCGGGTCACCGTTCTCCATCAGCACGACGAGGCCCAGCGGAACATCGCCAGCGGCCCATGCGGCCCGGTGGGCGACCAGGTCGCGCTGGGTGCGAATCAGCCGCGCCAGACCACGCGCCTCAAGGTCGCGGTAATAGGCAAGCTGGGCAACCGCATACGTGTGTGCCTCGGCGGGGGTGCGGTAGGCCCGCTCGTAGGACAGGTCGGTGCCCACGGCGCTAACCGGCATGGTAAAGAGCGTCGCGAAGGCTAGGCCGATCCCGCCGCGCCGCAACTCGGGCAGCCCGACGGTGGCCGTGCCAAGGTGCGGGTTGGGCGGCTGCTCGGCAGCGCGAATCGCCGCCACGCCCGCCTCGAAATCGCGCCCGCACTGCACCACGTTGTAGGCAATATCAAGATGTCCATCAACGTACATAAGAACCCTTCAGTTCAGACAAGGTTTCAGGTGCCGGGTCTCAGGTTTCAGATCAAGCGCAGCAGAAAGCGCTGCATGAGGCCAAACTGTAAAGCACCTACGAACCTTGTCTCAGCGCGAAGTAACGTGTGTTCAGTTGGTTGGGGTCAAAGCCGGAGCTGAAGACCAGCGCCACCGCGTCCTCGTTCACGGGCAACTCGACCACCGTGTAACCCTCGAACTGCCCGCCGGGCAGCAGGTTACCCTCAAGCTTGGGCATATCATCGGGGAGGCTGTAGACGCTGGGGTGGGCGATAGTCGCGGCCTTGGGATCGGTGGCGCTGGTAACGACCGTCTTGATGTTGCTCGGCCCAATCGAGGCCCAGCCCACCACCGAGCCATCGCCGATGTAGCGAACCCGCACACGCACAAATGCGTACTCGTAGCCCGCACGGGGCCGGGCAACATCTTTGTAGCGTTCGATCAGCGTTGTGAGTACGGTGGGGCCGCGCTGCATCTCCAGAACGGTGACCGCGTAGTCCTCCATCATCGCGGTCTTGCCAAGCGGCGCAGGCGCACGATGGCTCGTACCGAGATCATTGGGGTCAAGCTGCTCAAGCGCCGAATCGGTCGGCAGACGAGCGCCCGCTTCGACCGCCATATAGAGCGCCGGAAGATTGGGCGCAGCGGTGGTCGCGTCGATGTGCAGCACAAAACTACGCTCGTCCACGGCGACAAGGTAGGACATCCACACCTCAGCCTGCTGACCGGCGACTAGCTCCTCGGGCAGGGGCGCAGGCGAAACACCGCTCGGAGGATAGAAGACTCGCTGCTCGCCAGCAAGGCGCGGGTAGAGCGCGGGCATCACGTCTGCCGCATCAAGCGCGATCTTGACGAGGTAATATTCATAGCCCTGGGGCGGCGGATCATTGAACCGATTGGCCTTATACATCGCACGCCATGCCGCATCACCACGCTGCACCTCAAGGATACGCAGGTGCAAAGGGCCAAAGTCGCCCACATCCCCGTAGCGCACCGGGTCGGCAAAGCTAACACCGGGGCCTGAAATTGCGGGCGGCGTAGCCGTGATCGATCGCGCGGTACCAGCCGTGGCGCTTGGACGCCCAAGCGCCCAAAAGGCAATCAGTGCGACGAACAGCAACGCCGCACCAAGGCCAATCGGAAGCACCCCAGGGCGACGCTTGGCGGTACCGCCGCCGACGGCGATGGTCGTGCCGGTAAGCGGCACGTCCCGCGCCACCAGCGTGGGCGGCACTTGGCCGGTGACCACCTGGATCTGCTGCGCGCCAGTCCGCAGCGCGGCCCGCAGCGCCGCAGCCGAGGGCGGGCGCAGGTCTGGGTTGAGCGCCAGCGCTTGCCCAAGCAGGTGCGACACCGGCGGCGGCACCTGCGGGTTGAGCGCCAGCGCCGGACGCAGCGGATCGGGTTCGCCACGCACGATGGCGACGCTACGGGTAAGCGCATCGGGCGGGGGCGTGCCGGTCAGCAGTTCGTAGAACGTAGCCCCAAGCGCGTAGAGGTCGCTGCGAGCATCGGTACCGCTGCCCTGGATCTGCTCAAGTGGCGCATATTGAGGCGTGTAGCCAAAGAGGCTGGGGCTACTGGTGGCACCGCTTCCGGCGAGACCCTTAGCCAGACCAAAGTCGAGCAGCACCAACTCGCCACGAGCGGTCAGCTTCAAGTTCTGCGGCTTGATGTCGCGGTGGATGATCGGCGGTCGCTGGCGATGCAGATAATCGAGGGCGTCCAGCAGACTATCGGCCCAGACCAGCACCTCGGCAAGCGGGAAGGGGCCGCCACGCTGATGCAGAAGTGTCGCCAGGTCATCGCCAGGGATGAACTGCATCACCAGGAACTGGTCGCCAGCTTCGCTAAAGTGGTCACTGACGACCGGGAGCGTGGGGTGTTGAAGGGCGGCAAGCAGGCGGGCCTCGCGCTCAAAGGCAGCTCTGAGGGCGGCATCGCTCATCAGGGTCTGCTTGAGGGCGACGGTGCTACCAAGTCGCTCGTCAACCGCCCGATAGACCGCACCCATGCCGCCCTGAGCGATCAGGGCGACGACACGGTAGCGGCCCTGGAGGAGCGTAGCGGGTTGAAGCTGCATCAGCGGTCGCGTAGTCGAAGGAGGTTCACAGTACTGCTGAGGAGATCTCGCGCAAAGCCGCAAAGCCGCAAAGTCGCAAGGTATCGTTGTATCGGCCTGACACCTGACACATGGCACCTGGCACCTTGGCTCACTCAGTATATGGCTGAAACAGGCGCTCAAAGAGCATCTCGAAGCTGGGCGACTCACGGGAGATGCGCTCGTAGATCTCGACCACACGCGCAGCCTGACCACGGCGGCTCCAGAGCGCCTCGGCGAAGCGGTCATCGGTAATCACGCCGCGCTGGCGCAGAAACGCATAGAGCTGCTTAATCGCGGTGCAGATCTCGCGCACTTGGCGGGCCGAACTGTTCATCACCTGGCGCGGGTAGTAGTAGAACAGGCACTCGTCGAGGGTGGCGTAATCGCCCTCAGCCAGACTACGGCCATAGTACGAGGCGAGGAAATCGGCGTAGGTACTCAGGGCGCGGCCACGGATGCGGGCGGTCGCCTCGCTCTTGCCCATCTCAAGCAGATAATCGTAGAACTGACCAATTAGGTCGCTGCTCGCCGAGAACGCATCACTCGACTCCTCGTCCTCCGCCTCATCATCAAGGTCGTCCTCCTCATCATCGTCCCAGCCCTCCTGCCAATCAACAGTGAGCGCGACATCAAGGCTGGCGTGCTGCGCCGCATCGGGGAGAATGAGGTCAATCCGAGGAAAAAGCTCGGGGGCGCGAACCAGAAGCATATTCAGGTGGCTCGCGATGATCAGCTCGGCCTCCTCGGGGCGGGCCTGCCGCAGGCGGTCGGCGTCCGTAGGCGAGATCAGCTCGAAGAGGCGATTGCGCGCTGCCTGAAGGACGGCAGGGTCGCCGGGGTCAACCTCGTCCTCAGCGAAGGTCGCGCCAGCTTCCCAGGGTTCATCAGCCTCCCAAGCACCTTCGGCCATCTCGCCGAGGTCACCAAAGAAGGGACGGTGGGCGAGATCATCGTCGAGGGTGCCATAGGCAGCCGAGGCCCGCTGGACTTGACCACTCCAGAGGCCAGCCTCCGCATCAAGCTGGCGTGCGTGGCCAAGCTCGCGCTGGAGCGCCTCAATCTCAGCGAGGATTGCCGCGTCGGCGCTGTGATAATCGTACTCAGCGTGTGACATAGGCTCAAACACCTCATCAGAGCCGAAGAGATGCAGCGAGGCAATGGGCTGCGTCGTGAGAAAAATATCATCGACAAGCTGGACGCGGGTGTCATGAATAATCAGGTGCTGCCAGGGTCTGCCGGGGTAGGCGGAGCGCCAGGCGGCGGTGGCAAAGATTGGGAGGACGATTTCGTCGCAAGGGATGAGCGCCGTCTGTGCGCGCCGGACGCGCTCGACAATCGCCTCGATCAGTTCAGCATCCTGAGCGCTGACCGCGCCGGTGCGAAACTCGTCGCTGACCTCACGTTCAAGCCGCAGCACCAACGGCTCGGCGCTGGCGACCGTCACGACAATGCTATCACCGGGGCGAAAGGCGGTGCGGGCGTAGAAAGCCCGGAGATCGAAAGCGGGCAGCGCAGCCTCACGGGCGCTCTCAGCATCAAGGTCGAGGTAGGGCATCTGCACGCCCCGCTCGTCGCACAGCGTACACTCGCCGCTACGCGGCCCAGCGAAGGGCTGCAGATGGGCAATCGGCAACAGACCAGCCGCCACATCGCGGGCGCGGGGCAGACAGCGGAAACGCAACCCCTGGAGGGCCACGCGCAGCGGCATGAGCTGGCTGCGGCTCAGGCGGAGCCAGCCAAGGGTCAGCCCATCCCAGCGCAGGCGCTCGCGGATCGTAGCGTAAGGGTTTTTGGCGCTGCTGGGGCGCTGCTCGAGCACGCGGGTGAGTACGTGCCGCTCCTCAACGGGGCCATCGTATTCCTCGGCGAGATGGCGCAGAATGCTGGCGATTGTAGGCTCGTTCTGGGTCATGACCCCAACTCCATCCGTCCTAGAGTTCAGTTAAGCGCGGCAGGGCAAACGTTCGTACGAAAGAACACGACCATACGCATCAAGCGTTTCCCTGTACCCGTCGCCACGGCTACAGGGTAGCATTACGCAGGGGGGAGTGTCAAGAACCGCACGAGCGCCGCGCAGGCGGTTGCAAAGTCGCGCTAAACCCCTCACCCCCGGCCCCGCTCCCACAAGGGGAGCGGGGAGATTCCGCAGTAGGATGGGTTCGGCTCCCCCTCTCCCGCGCTGGGAGAGGGGGCTGGGGGGTGAGGGCTGGCGCGGTAAGAGGACGTTGCAACCGCCCTGCGAGCGCCGCGCAGGCTATTCGATCACAAACACCTTGAGAAAGTTTGTCGGCCCGTAGCTGTAGATCGGGTGGCCGCCCGTGAGCACAACCACATCGCCGCGCTGACAGACACCCCGGTCGTGAAGAAGCAACTGGATCTGTCGCTGGAGATCCTCAAGGCGATCTTCGACCTGAATGAGCAAGGGGGCCACACCCCAATAGAGTGCGGTGCGGCGGGCGGTCTCTTCGCCAGGGCAGACCGCGATGATTGGCACCTGGGGCCGGTAGTGCGAAACCAAGCGCGCGCTCGATCCACTCTGGGTCAGCACCGCGATGGCGCGCACGGGCTGGGCGCGGGCGATGGTGCAGGCGGCATCGGCGATGGCCCGTGGGGTTGACTGCACCTCGGGGATGGCCCAACGCGGGGCGGCCACCTCAGCGCCGGTGTGAGCACCGACACCTTCAATCGCATCGGCGATCAGCGCCATCATTTGCACCGCCTCAATCGGGTACGCGCCCGCCGCCGTCTCGCCGCTGAGCATCACCGCGTCCGAGCCATCAATAATCGCGTTGGCGACATCGCTTGCCTCGGCACGGGTCGGACGCGGGTTTTGGATCATCGACTCAAGCATCTGGGTGGCCGTAATCACCGGGATGAGCGCCTTGTTGGCCGCGACGATAATCTGCTTCTGCACCAGCGGCACCCGCTCGGGCGGCATCTCAACGCCCAGATCGCCACGGGCCACCATCACCGCATCGGCGGCGGCCAGGATCTCGGGCAGCACATCAAGCGCCTCGGGGCGCTCGATCTTGGCAATCACCGGGGTGCTCTTGCCAGCCCGCCTGATGATCTCCTTCACCTCAAGAATGTCGCTGGCCTTGCGAACAAACGAGAGCGCCACATAATCCACGCCCTGCTCAAGGCCGAAGTGCAGATCCTCAATATCCTTCGCCGTCGCCGCCGGGGCGCTCACCCGGACGCCGGGCAGATTAATGCCCTGATGCTCCTTCAGGCGCCCACCGTGAACCACCTCGGTCTCGACCTCGCTGGTGGTGCGCGCCGTGACCACCAGCTCGATCAGGCCGTCAGAGAGCAGAATACGGTCGCGGGGCCGGACATCGTGCGGCAGCGCCTGATAGGTCGTAGCGACGCGCTCGGCAGTGCCAATCACCGGCTCAATCGAGAGAAAAAAGCGCTGCCCAGCGACAAGTTCGACCGGCAGACCGCCCGCAAGCGGGCCGGTGCGAATTTTGGGGCCTTGGAGATCTTGGATCACCGCAATATGCTTCCCGGCCTCATCGGAGGCACGGCGCACCATCGCGAGGCGGGCCGCGTGTTCAGCGTGGGTGCCGTGCGAGAAATTCAGGCGGGCGACGTTCATCCCGGCCCTAATCAGGGCGCTGATCCGCTCGGGGGTATTGGTGGATGGCCCAAGAGTGGCCACAATCTTCGTCCGACGCATCGGGCGTATCTCCTCACAGGGGCGCTTCAGCTACGGCCCCACGGTTACCAGCGGCTCAATTTGGCTGTACAACTTCGCGCCGATCCCCGTCACCTCGCGCAGGCCCTCGACCGCCGTGTAGGGGCCAGCTTCGGTGCGGCGGGCCACAATCCGCTCGGCCAGGGTCTTCCCGATTCCCGGCAGTTCCTCTAGATCGGCGGCGGTGGCGCGGTTGAGATCGAGCAACCCCGCGCCAGCGGCAGAGGCGGCAGACGCAGCGGGCGCGGCAGACCCCAGATCGGCGGTCTCGGCGACGCTAGGGACGTGAACATGGGCGGCATCACTCAGGGTTTCGGCCAGGTTAAGTTGCTCGGCAGCGGCGTCAGGGTTCATGCCACCAGCAGCGATGACCGCGTCCTTCACACGGGCGCCGGGCGGCAGCCGGTAGACATCGGGGTGCGGCACCGCGCCCGTGACATAGACGACCAACTCGCGGGGCGCGTCACCCTCGGTCGCGACCGCCGCATCGCGTGGCGGCGCGGCCTCCACCGCCTCCAGCGGCGGGTCGGGCGCAATCTGGGGCGTCGTTCGTGTCACCAGAGCAAGCCCCAGCACAAGCACCCCAGCGAGAAAACAGGCCACCGCCGCCGCCAACCGTGGGCGTCTCATGACCACACCAAAATCCATGCGAGCCTCCTTAGCGATTCATGCCACTGTAGAGCATATACCGCCGAGGCATCTCAAGAAGGTGCGATGGGCTACGACATGGGTGCGTCGGCATTATAGCACCGTGCGGTCGCGGTGATTGTGTGGGGGGCGGGACGAACACAGGGCTGATGCAAAGTCACGCTAAACCCCTCTCCCCCGGCCCCTCTCCCACAAGGGGAGAGGGGAGATTCCGCAGCAAGATGCGCTCGGCTCCCCCTCTCCCTTTATGGGAGAGGGGGCAGGGGGGAGAGGGTGGGCGCGGCAACCGGACGTTGCAACAGCCCTGCGGGACGAACAGCGCAGACCGGGGCCAAAGATCGAGTACACTTGGCCCTGAGACTCGCTTGTGCCGAGGAGTGCGCCATGCTTATCTGCGAGGATCAGCGCAGCGGGAACGGCTGCGGTGCCGAAAACCCCGATGCTGCCACCGTCTGCCAGCGCTGCGGCAGCCCGCTGCGCTTTGCCGTACGTCTACACAACCCTGGCGACACCGTCGGGCGCTACACGATCATCCGTATGATCGGTCACGGCACCTTTGGTGCCGTCTACGAGGCGATCCGCACCGACGCCCCGGCGACTCACCTCGCCCTGAAAGAGACCTTCGAGGCGCCCGCTGTTCGCAGCTTCCACCGCGAGTTCGAGGCGCTCTCGAACCTGCGCCACCCGAACCTGCCGATCTATTACGCGATGTTCGAGGAAGGCGACTCGGGCTTTTTGGTGATGGAGTTCATCCCCGGCGATAATCTCGACGAAGTGTTGAGCCGCAAGCGCTCGGCCCTCTCCGAGCAGCTGATCGTCGCCTACATCAGCCAGCTCTGCGACCTGCTGAGCTACCTGCACAGTCGCCACCCGCCGATCATTCATCGCGACATCAAGCCAGCCAACATCCGCGTGACCCCCGATGGCGTGGTCAAGCTGGTGGACTTCGGGATCTTCAAACGCGGCTTCCAGCGCACCCGTCAGTCGGTTCACGGCCTGGGCACGCTAGAGTATATGCCCCTTGAGCAGTTCGATTGGGCTGGCGGCACTGACCAACGCAGCGACATCTACGCCCTCGGCGCGACCGCCTACCACCTACTGACCCACCGCTACCCCGAGAGTGCGCCGAAGCGCACCGCCAAGGCCCGCGACCCGCTGCGCCCGCCGCATAAGGTTGACTCGCACATCTCGCGCCACGTCTCCGAGGCGGTGATACACGCGATGGGCCGCTTCTCGCAGGATCGCTACCCGAACGCCGAAGCCTTCAAGCGCGACCTGTTGGGCAAGAGCCAGCGCTACATCACTGGCGCCACCGTCGGACGCCAGCTAAAAGGCCATACCAGCTTCGTCCACGCCGTCGCTTGGGCACCGACCGGCAACCTGATGGTCAGCGGCAGCGCCGATAAGACGCTCCGCATCTGGCAGGCTGAAGATGGTACGCCCGTGGCCTGCCTCGCCGGTCACACCGACCGGGTGCTTGCCGTCGCCTGGAGCCCCGACGGGCGCATAATCGCCAGCGGCGGTGCCGACCGCACGGTGCGCCTCTGGAGCGCCCAAGACGGGAGCCTGCTCCGCACGATCAGCGGCCACAGCGACCAAGTGACCAGTGTGGCCTGGAGTATGGACGGCGAGGTGCTGGCGACCATCAGCGCCGACACGACGGTGCGCCTGTGGGCACCGAACGATGCGACGGTGCCGCCCCGTGAGTTGCTGACGCCCGAGCGCACCAAAGGCTATGGGGTCGCCTGGCGCCCCGACGACCAGACCCTCGCCGCTGGCTACGGCGACGGCACGGTGCGTCTCTGGCAGGTCGGCGAGCCGGTGCGCGTCCATACGCTGCCCGGCCACAACAGCTACGTCTATAGCGTCGCCTGGAGTCCTGACGGCCAAACCTTAGCCAGCGCGGGTGCCGACAAGACGGTGCGCCTGTGGCGCCTGGCCCAGGGTGGCCTGGTGAACGAGCTGCAAAAGTACAAAAACTGGGCCGCCCAACTGGCCTGGAGCCCGCTCAGCAAAATGTCCGGCTACACCGATACGAAGCAACCCGGCGACAACATGTGGCTCTGGCGTGTCGGCGATGGCAGTCTGGCGACGACCCTCACCGGACACCAGAATTATGTCTACAGCGTGGCCTGGAGTCCCGACGGCCAAGCGCTTGCCAGCGGCGGCGCTGACTCGACCGTCCACCTCTGGCGCGATGACGGCGAGGCGATCTGCACGCTCACCGGCCACACCGACTGGGTCAGTTGCGTGGCCTGGAGTCCCGACGGCGACTTGCTTGCCAGCGCCAGCCTCGACGGCACCATTCAACTGTGGAATCTGGAATAGGGCGCAGCATGCTGCGCCCCTACGTGCCTCCACAAAACAACTAGGCTGATTTGGCGATGGGCAGGGTCAGCCAGAAGGTTGCGCCCTGCCCAAGCACACTCTCGACGCCGATCTTACCGCCCATTGACTGAACCAGTCCCTGCGCGATAGCGAGGCCAAGTCCGGCGTTGCCAGCCGCGCCCCGTGCCTGGTCGGCCCGATAAAAATGCTCAAAGATGTGTGGCATGTGTTCGGGCGCAATGCCCACCCCGTTATCGCGCACCTCAATGCGCGCCATTGAGCCATGCGGTGGGTACGCGACCACGCTTACGGTGCCACCCGCAGGGGTATGCCGCAGGGCATTATCGAGCAGAATGATCAGGATCTGGCGCAGGCGGAGCGAGTCGGCCAGCACGAGGATCGGTTGATTCTCGACATTCAGCGTTAGACCGCGTTCGGAGGCCACACGGCCAACCTGACGCCCAACCTCGCTCAGCGCCTCGGAAAGATCGACCGTCGTTCGCTCAAGCGGGAGGCGGCCCGCGTCGAGCCGCGTGAGGGTGAGCAGATCATCGACCAAGTGGCTCATGTGGTCAGTCTCGCGCAAGACATCGCCCAACAACTCGCGCTGTTCCACATGGGCGGCAGAAGTGATCCGCATTGCCACCTCGGCGCTGGCCCGCATCAAGGTGAGCGGTGTCCGCAGTTCGTGGCTGGCCCCCGCGATAAAGTTTTGCTGGCGATCCCATGCTGCTTGGGCAGGCAGCACCGCCCGCCCGGAGAGCCACCAACTGAGGCCGCCAATCATCGCAGTGCCAAGCGCGCTCAGGGCCAGGATGCCAGTGAGCAATTGGCCCATGACAAGCTCTTGGTCACCAAGCACGCGCCCAAGCTGCAGCGCGACCGGCCCATCGCTGCGGGTCAGCTTATAGGTCAGCAGGCGGATGCGCTGCCCCTTGCTATCGGTGACGGTGCGAAGATCGGAGCCGATGGTCAGCGCACCGGCCAGCGCGTCACGGTCAGGCGCAATCGGTGGCGCGGCGGTGTTGGGGTCAAAGAGCAAGAGTCCAGCGCTATTGAGGGGCATCACAAAGATCGCAGACAGTTCAGCATCAAACGCAAGATCGGCAGGTGAGCCAGCGCCCATGGTTCCGGTACTCGCATTGGAATGCTCCTCGTCATCCTCCTTGTGATCCTCCTCCTTGCGGCTGCTCGTGGGCGTGGGCATTGGCGTGGGCAGAGCGATCCCACGCGCGATTGACCAGTCACGGTCGGCGGCAATCAGCGCAGGAGGCAGCGGTGCCGCAAGCAGATAGAACTCGTGGCCCATCTTATGCTCTAGGGCCAAGTCGGTGTTTTGGCGGAAATAGCGATCAAGCAGCAGGTAGACCCCACCGCCGATCAGCGCGGCAAGCGCAAGCGCGGCAGCGCTGTAGATAAGCGTCAGACGCAGCCGCAGGCCATTAAACACGGGCTGTCTCCAGACGATAGCCGACACCGCGCACGGTGATAATGGGGTCAGACTCGCCGGGGTCGTTGAGCTTGCGCCGCAGGTACGACACATAGACATCGACCATCGAAGGTTGGACATCGCGCTCGTAAGACCAGACGTAGTCGAGAATTTGCTGGCGGGTGAGCGTCTGACCACTGTTGCGGAGCAGATACTCAAGCAGCCGCCACTCGGTAGCCGTCAGGTCAAGGGCACGCTCGCCACGGCGGGCAACATGGGCGCGAATATCGACCACAAGCTCGCCGGCGCGTAGCTCGCCGGCATCGCTGCTCGCCGGGCTGTAGCGGCGGCTGAGTGCGCGCACGCGGGCCAACAGTTCCTCGAAGGCGAACGGCTTGACCAGATAATCGTCGGCACCACTATCGAGACCAGCGACCCGATCCTCAAGCTGACCACGGGCGGTAAGCAGCAGCAGCGCCGTGGGCAGACGGGCGGCGCGGACGGCGCGGCAGATCGAGGGGCCGTCGCGTCCCGGCAACATCCAGTCAATGATCGCCACGTCGTAAATGCCGCGCAGGGCCAAGTCAAGCCCCTCGGTGCCATCATGACAAACATCGGTAGCGTAGTGTTCTTCTTCGAGGACACGGGTGACCAGACGCGCAAGGCGGGCATCGTCCTCGACAATCAGAACGCGCATAACACCCTCTCCAGAGCATTTCAGAAGTATCAGCTTCCGAATACGACTATACGCCAGAAAGATTGGAGAAGAATTGGATATTTCTCGGTATGCTCCGAATAATCTATCATGAATCCACGCTACACTAAAGGCGAGACGAGCAGACCAAGGAGCAACCCGCTATGTCCACGGTTCCAGCCGCAGCCCCAGCCGCAGCCTCCCGGCGCACCCCATGGCTCCGCCGCATTGGCATCGGCGCCATCGCCCTCATTGTCCTGATCCAACTCGTGCCCGTCTGGCTCTTCCAGAATAACCCCCCAATCGTCGCGCAACCAACCTGGACCAACGCCGAGGCCGAGGCCATCGCCCGCAAAGCGTGCTACGACTGCCACAGCAACGAGACCGTCTGGCCGTACTACAGCAAGATTGCCCCGGTCTCATGGCTGGTGACCCTTGATGTGTTCCGAGGTCGCCGCAAGCTGAACTTCTCGGAGTGGGGCCGGGGACGCAGCGTGAACGAAATGACCAGGGTGGTTCGCAACGGCTCGATGCCGATGGGCATTTATACCATTATGCACCCCACGGCCAAGCTGACCGAGGCCGAGCGCCAGATCTTGATCGACGGTCTGAAGACTCTGGGCACACCAACACCAGGCCCCACCAGCAAGGCCCTAGAGCCGAAGACCATCACGTCCGAAGTGGCCGCGACGGCGGCGCGCCTCTACCGTGGCAGCGGCGAAGTCACGCAGGTCGAGCTGACGCGCAAGGATGAGCGCATCTTCTTCTCGGTGCATTTCGCCGATGGTGCCGAGGTTTTTGTCGATGGGCTGACCGGGCAGGTGGCCTACGCCCGCCTTGAGAGCAAACCGCCTCGTAACTGAATGGCGTAGCAGTGCCTTCTATCATGCTCATCAAACGCGCTTGGGGCTACCCCCAAGCGCGTTTGATTCAGCCGTCGCAGCATAGCGCCGATTCTGTCACTTCTCCAACACACCACTAACATGGACACAACACGGGTGTGCTATGCTGAACTCAGGTAGCAGAAGGAGACGACAATGCGTATCTATGGAAGCTCCTCGGCCCGCCAGTGGGCGCAGCTCATGGGGCTGGGCGTGCTGCTGGCGCTGATGATCGTGATAGCCGTGGCGGTGGTGCTGCCCACGGCGGCCCTGGTGATCAGCCTAGCCCTGGCGACCACCGGGATCATCTTCGTGGCGCAGCGGGCGGCAGCCGTAGCCCAGGCGGCGGGGCGGGCCATGGCTGGCGCACCAGCACCCGAGCCAGCCCCGCTGCCCATCCTACGCTTTGAGTTACCGAACGGCGAGGTGGTCAGCGCCCGCGCCGTGCCGCTGCCCCACGCGAGTGAGCACACGCTGCTGTTTACCCGCGACGGGTATGTCGTGGTGAACGCCGAGGGGCGCGTGCTACACCGACTTTAGACAAGGTTTCAGGTGCCGGGTTTCAGGTTTCAGGTCGCGCATATCAGCAAGCAGCGCTGCTTACCGCCCGCCACCGGCATCAATAATCGCGCCCGTCACATACGACGCCGCAGGCGAGAGCAGCCAAAGCACCGCCTCGGCGATCTCGTCAGGGGTGCCCACCCGGCCCATTGGGATGCCCGGAGTCATCCGAGCGAGACGGTCAGGTGCGCCACTCGCCGCGTGAAACCCGGTTTCGATCAGGCCCGGCGCGACGGCGTTGACCCGAATGCCTTCGCCAGCAACCTCGGTGGCGAGGCCAACGGTGAAGGTGTTAATCGCGCCCTTGCTGGCCGCGTAGTGAACCCACTCGCCGGCCCCGCCCCGCCGCCCCGCAAGCGACGAGATATTCACAATCGCCCCGCCGCGCCCGCCCATGGCCGTCGAAAGGCGGCGCACCGCCTCGCGGGCGCACAGGAACGGGCCAGCCACATTGACCGCCAGCACCCGCGCAAGGGTCTCGGCGCGCAACTCGGCGACGCGGGCGAAGCCCCCGCTGATCCCGACATTATTCACTAGCCCGTAGAGCGGCCCGAGCGCCGCCTCGGCTTGCACGAAGAGCGCCACGACCTCGGCCTCGTGCGCCACATCGGCCCGGATGGGCACCGCGCGCCCACCAGCCTCGGTAATCTGCGCCACCACCGCACGGGCTGCCGCTTCGTCGTGCGCGTAGTTCACCACAACGGCGTAGCCCCTGGCAGCCGCAAGGCGAGCCACCGCCGCCCCAATCCCCCGGCTGCCCCCCGTCACGACCACAACGCCCAGCCCGCTAGACCCACTGCTCACCGATGCTCCTTCAGCCATGCCTTGCGGCTTTGCGCGAGATCGCCTGACACCTGACACCTGACACCTAACACCTGACACCCTAAATGTTTACGCCGGAACTTTGACGGGCCAACTCCGCCCGCCGGGTCTCCAGCGCCGCCGCCGTCTCCGTAAAGCAGTCCAAAATCTCAGCCAGCCGCTGCGGCGCCCCCACAATGGGCGGCGTGCGCGCCGCCTCCTCAAGGGCGCGACACAGCCCCGTGAGCGTGCCGGCGCCCACGAGCGCACTATTGGACTTGAGCGTGTGGGCCGCCCGCCCGATCCGCTCCGCGTCGCCCACAAGCACCGCACGCCGCAGCTCATCAATCAGCAACGCGGCCTCAGGCAAAAAGAGATCGACAAACTCAATGGCAACGGCAGGGTTGCCGCCCCCCTGCGCCTGAACCAGACGCTCAAGCGCCTCGGGATCGAGCAGACCCACCGGCTCAACCCGCTCCGGCAACGGCTCACGGAGCGGCGCGTGGCGCAGCAGGGCGGCCTCAAGCTCCTCGATCCGCACCGGTTTGCTGATGTAGTCATCCATGCCCGCCGCCAAGCAGCGCTCGCGGTCGCCGCTCATTGCGTTCGCGGTCATCGCGATAATCCGTGGGCGCACACCCGAGTACCAGCCCGCCACGATCCGGCGCGTCGTGTCAAGCCCGTCCAGCTCGGGCATCTGCACATCCATCAGCACCACGTCGTAGGGCTGGCGAGCGACGGCATCGAGTACCTCAAGCCCGTTGGCCGCCAGGTCGGCCCGGTAGCCTAAGCGTTCGAGGGTACGCACGGCCACTAACTGATTAACCACGTTATCCTCGGCCAGCAGAATACGGAGCGGACGCGCCTTATCCCAGCGCAGATCAACGGTATCTGCCTCGCCGGAGGCGTGCGCCACCTCGATGCCGAAGGCGTCAAGCAGCGCGTGGCGCAGCGCAGCGCCTTTGACCGGGCGCCGCAACTGCACAACCGCCAGCGGCTCATCATCAGAATCAGGACTTGAGGGCGCGGTATCCATCATAACGACCGGCACCGCTAAGCGGTCGAGGTGGTGCCGGACGGTGCGTAAGGCCGCAACCTCGCTGGGGTCTGCGGCGATACGACCAAGCAGCGCGACATCAAAAGAGGTGCTGGAAGCAAAGCAGGCGACGGCCTCGCTGGCGGTAGCGACCGTGCTGACCCACATACCCCACGCTTCGAGATACAAGGTGACCATCTGGCGGGCCGTAGGGTTCGCCTCAAGCAGCAGCACCGTGCGCCCGACGAGATCCGGCTCCATCAACACATCAGCGTCGGGTACGTAGGGCGCCTTAAAGCTGATCGCAACAAGAAAGGTACTGCCACGGTCGGGCGCGCTAGTCACGCCAATCGTGCCGCCCATTAACTCGCAGAGCCGCTTGCAGATCGCGAGGCCCAGCCCGGTGCCACCATAGCGTCGGGTGGTGCTGGCATCGGCCTGCGAGAACGCCTGGAAGAGTTGATTGAGCTTGTCGGGCGCAATACCGATGCCGGTATCCTCGACCGCGAAGTGGATCGGCCACATCCGCTCGGCGCTACCCTCTTCGCCAGCCCAGCCATCAAGCTGCGGGAGCGCATCGCCAGAGCGCACCGTCAGCGTCACATGGCCCGAGGCGGTAAACTTGACCGCATTGCCAAGCAGATTGACGAGGATCTGGCGCAGGCGCGTAACATCGCCCGCCAACGTAGCGGGGAGGCCCGGCTCGATCAGAAACGCCAGGTCAATCCCCTTGGCCTCAGCCGAGGCCGCCAGCAGATCGACCGCCGACTCGACGCACTCGCGCAAGTCGAAGGGCTGCTGCTCAAGCTGGAGTTTGCCCGACTCGATCTTCGAGAAATCGAGAATATCGTTAATCAAGGTCAGCAGCGTCTCGCCACTGCTCCGAATCGTCTCGACATACTCGCGCTGACGCGCCGCCAAGGGCGTGCCAAGCAGGAGGCCGGTCATGCCGATCACCGCATTCATCGGCGTGCGGATCTCGTGGCTCATGTTAGCCAGAAAATCAGAGCGGGCGCGGGCGGCGGCCTCGGCGGCTTCTTTCAACTGAAGGTTAGTCAACGCCTGCCCAACGGTGGTCGCAACGCGCTGCGCCAGCGCAATCTCGTCGCTCGTGAACTCGTGGCTCTTGATCGACGAAAGACCTATCGAGCCGATTACCTGATCGTGGATCAGAATTGGCACGATCAGCAGCGAGACTCTGGCGGCACCACGCGGCCCCGAACCCGGCTGCGGGTTCATACTAATGTTCGAGATCGCCACAGGCTGCCGGCGCGCCAGCAGATCCTGGGTGAGCAGATTGCCGCGCACGGGGATGACCGCGCCAATCACCGACGGCCCGTCCTTGGCCCGATACTCGGCCACAATCGTCTGCGAGCTGTAGTCCTCGTCCATTAGGGCGCACAGCGCTTGGGGCACATCAAAGGCACCAGCCAGATCGGCGCAAATACGCTGGAGCGCCTCACGCACATCGGCAGCGGTGGCAATGGCGCTCATCACCCGATTCAGCAGCAGCGTCTCGCGGATCAGCGCCTGCTGGTCGCCGCGCAGCCGGGTGCGCTCGACCGCCTTCGCCATATCATCGCCCAAGGTGTTCAGGATCACGAGGTCGTCATGCGCGAGAGCGGCGGAAAGCAGATGCTCGACGTGCAGCACGCCAAAGAACTGGCCGCTGACGACCAACGGCACCGAGGCGGTCGCGACGGCGGCAGCGGCTGGGTTCGCCGACCATTGGCGGGCGTCGGCGACCACCAGCGCCTGGCCGGTCTGGGCGACCACCGCAAGCGGACTCTCGGCGAGCCGCTCGTGCCAGCCGGTCTGCGCGGTACCAGCCTGTTGCGCGAGGGTCAGCCGCTTCCCAGTGGCGAGGTAGAGGCTGGCCTGACTATAGCCAAAGACCACGACCGCCGTCTCGACAAGACTCGCGAAAATGGCGGCGAGACCCTCGGCGCGCCCGAGCGCCGCACGCGCTCTGGTCAGACGGACATTGCCCTCGTCGTGGCGCACGGTGTCGGCCACCAGGGCCGCGTAGCGTGCGTCGCTGTCGCGCAGGCGGCGCCGCAGGTCGCGCATCTGCCGGGCGCGGCCTACCGCAATGGAGCGGAGCCTAGAAGAAGTATGTGGCATAATCTGGCTTCCCAGCGCGACAGGGGCGACCGCGTTCCATTCGTACGATACATGCCCGCGCTTCGGCATGGTTCAATCCAGCTTGACCGTTTGGGGGACAACGCCACAGCTCTACAGCTCTACAGTTCTACAAACGCTTGTGTAGAGCTGTAGAGCTGTGGAGCAACGGTTACGCTGAAGTGGCCGATTCTGAACCATGTCTTACGGCCTACCTAGCCCGCTGACGCTGGGCGGTACGCTGGTGAACCCGCTGGAGGGCCAGGCTACCGCTCGCGGGTGGGCGACGGCGATCTTCCTCGGTGCTGCGCCCGAAGGCGAGATCCTCAAGCAAGACGCCGAGGGGCTTGGTCGGCATCTCGATGACTGGCGGCGAGCCACGGTTAAGCGCACTGGTGAAGAGATCGTGGGCGAACGGCATCACCACATCGAGTGGACGGCCCAGCGTCTTCTCAATATCTTTGCGGGGCAGCCCGCCGCGCTCGAAGTGCGCGTTCAGCATCAGGGTGACCTTATCGCGCCCATAGCCGAGTTGGGTGAAGACATCGAGGGCGCAGGTAGTGGCGACCACCGAGCCAATCTCAGGTGCCAGCAGCAACACAATCTCATCGGCGGCATCAAGGCCCGCCAGCGTTGTCTCGCCGAGACTGTGCGGCATATCGAGCACGATGTAGCTGTAGCTCGAGCGCAGCACGCCCATCACACTCGCGACAAGCAAGCCGGTGATCGGCTCGTTCTCCTCAGGGCGCGAGGCAGAGGGCAGCACCCGCAGGCCGCACGGATGACTAAGCATCGCCTGGTCGAGCGAACCAGCGTCAATCTCTTCGCTGGCTTTCGTCGCCAGATCGCCCCAGCTATGGCGCAAAGGCAGATTGAGCATAAGACCGCTGTGACCGCCCGTAAAAACCATATCGACCAGGGCCACACCGCCGCCCCAGATCTGCGCCAAGCCCGCCGCCAGATTCACGGCCATGGACGAGACACCGACCCCGCCGCGCAGCGAGAAGAAGGCAATCCCTTTACACTTCGTAGTTGGCTGCTGGATCGACGTGATGCTGGTACGCCGCAGCAGCGCCTTGACCCTGGCCTGGAGCTCCTCGGCCTCGAAGGGCTTGCCCATATAATCATCGGCGCCCGCCTCAAGCCCCTGCACCTTCTCGTGTAAGCTATTATTGGCCGTCAGCATCATAATCGGGCGACTGCTGAAACGCGTCGAGCGGCGCAGCCGCCGACAGACCTCGTACCCGTCAAGCCCCGGCATCTGCACATCAAGGATGACCATATCGGGCAGCGCAGTCTCGGCGCGCTCAAGACCCTCACGTCCATCGTGCGCGGTCTCGACCTCGTAGCCGACCGAAGTCAGCGCTAACGAGATCGCTTTGAGATTGATCGGACTATCATCAACAATAAGGATGCGCTGTGCCATATCCGCCTCTGGTTAGATCATCGGCCACGCCCATTTTAGCAGACAAGCCAAGGTTTCAGGTGCCAGGTTTCAGGTTTCGGGCCGAACGCACCGGCAAGCTCTGTGCGTGGCTAAACGGTAAAGTGGCCGCGAATCTTGTCTAGCAGCGCCCCATCCAGCAGCCTACAGGCTCACCTTGCCAAGTTCGCTCTCAAGGTGCTGCACAAAGGTGCGGAGCACCTTCAGTCTGCCGAAGCGCTTATCCTCCGACTCGACCACCGTCCAAGGCGCAGCGGGGGTCGAGGTTCGCAGGAGCATCTCGTCCACGGCGGCTTCATACTGCGGCCACTTCTCGCGGTTGCGCCAATCCTCGTCGGTGAGCTTCCAGGCTTTATAGGGGACGTGCTGGCGGGCCTCAAAGCGGCGCAACTGCTCGTCGGGGCTGAGGTGCAGCCAGAACTTGCAGACAATCGTGCCAAAGGCGACGAGCTGGCGCTCAAACTCATTAATCTCGGTATAGGCCCGCCGCCACGCCTCGGGGCGGGCAAAGTGTTCAACCCGCTCGACCAGCACCCGTCCGTACCACGAGCGGTCGAAGATCGCCAACTGCCCACGGGGCGGCAGCCGCCGCCAGAAGCGGTAGAGATAGTGACGCACCTTGTCCTCGCCAGCCGGGGCCGCAATCGCGTGCACGATAAAGGCCCGTGGGTCAAGCTCGGCGGTCAGGCGCTGGATCGCCCCGCCCTTGCCCGCCGCGTCCCAGCCCTCGAAAACCAGCACCGCAGGCCGCTGCTGCCGGTAGAGTTCGAGGCCCAGCAGGTGCAACTGCGCCTGAAGGCGCTTGAGCTGCCGCGTGTACTCCTTCTCGTCAATCCGCTGACTCAGATCGACCCGGCGCAGGATGTGGGCCACCTCGGGGCGCACCACGTCGGCGGGTGCCGGGATGGGCGTGTGGGTCGGGGCTGCCCCAGGGGCGAGCGCAGGGGGGATCACGCGCCCCTGGACATGGTCGCGCTGGACAGCATGAAACGCAGCGGCGGAGTCATCGAGACCTTCAGCCTGAGCATCATCATCAACCGCAATCGCCTTATGGCCCAGACGTACCTCAAGTGTGTCAATGATCGTCTTCAGGACGGCGACGCGGGCGAAATATTTATCGGTCGAGGGGATGACGTGCCAAGGGGCAGCCGGGGTGCCAGTGCGCGCAAGCAGATCCTCGACCGAGTCGGCGTAGGTCTCGTAGTGCCGTTGCTGGCGGCGATCCTCGTCAGTCACCTGATACGCCGTCAGGGGATCTTCGAGCAGGCGCTTGAAGCGACGGGCCTGCTCTTTGCGCCCGATATGCAGCCAAAACTTAACGATCACCGCGCCGTCCTCGGCCAGCTCGCGCTCGAAGGCGACAGCGTCCTCGCAGCGCTCGCGCCAGCGCCCGAGGTCGCCGCCATCGCTCCGCTCGGCCAGCATCTCGCGGTACCACGAGCGGTCAAAGATCGCCAACTCGCCATAGGCGGGCACCTTCAGCCAGAAGCGGTAGAGCCAGGGGTATTGCTTCTCGTAGGTGCGGGGCGGCGTGATCGGGTAGACGCGCAGACCGCGTGGGTCAAGGCGGCGGGTCAGCACGCCGATCATACGCGCCTTGAAGGTGCCGGCCCAGCCCTCGAAAATGACCAGCACCGGCGCACGCGCCTCAAGCGCCACCTGTTCGAGGTCGTACAGGCGGGCCTGCAGCGTGTCAACCTGCTGCTCGTAGGCGTGTTTTCCAAGGCTGACGTCAAGGTCAATCTGTTCAAGCATGGTGCATGATTGTAACACGCATAGGCGAGGCGCTTTACTTAAACCAGAGCGCCGCCGGGTAGCGCTGGTGCAGCCCCTTGTCGAGGCCCGCCCACTGGCCCGAGGGCGTTGCAATCAGTAAAAGCGCCGTCGCAAAGAAGGGCGGCATGCTCAGATTATAGAACGACCCGGCGCTGATATTGCTCAGCAAAAAGAGCGCCAGGGCCGCGTTCGGGCGCACCGCTAGGCCAAGGAGCATCCCCAGCGCCACACAGATCTGCCCCAGGGTCAGCACCCAGGCCACAGGCCGATACCACGGGATCGCAAAATGGCGCAGATAGGCCGCCGCAAAGCAGGCGGGGTCGATCTCGCCAAGCCGCTGCACGAAATGTTCGCGCATGACTGGGCTAGAGAGCCAGCCCCGCGAAAGCTTATGGTACGCCCCATACAGGAAGACGGCTCCAAACCCATAGCGCAGCGCCAGCACGGTGACGACCGCCCCTTGCTTCAACCGGGTACTCACCGCTTGCTCCTCTTTCTTAGGCTAGGTGTCAGGTGCTAGGTGTCAGGTGTCAGGTGTCAGGCCGAGCAGTTTGCATGGCTTGTCGTAGCGGCTTCAGCCGCGTCAGGAACACATTGAGGGGGGCTTCAGCCCCCACTACGAACACTCAACCTGAAACCCGATACCTAAAACACTAGTATACGCGGCATGGTAACCGTCCATGGCGCGTCTGAAGGCGACCACGCCGACGAAGCGCTGGCCCTCAACACGCCCACGCCCGAACCCTCTATGTGCAGGGTCTTGCCAGCGCCGCGCACGTCGGCAACGCGCAGAGCGAGTCCATCCTTGCCAACAATCTGGGCCGTCTGTACCTTGGGCTGGGGCTGTACGACCAGGCACGGGCCGATGCTGACGCTGCCGTGCGCCTGGCCCGCGCCCGCGACGACGACCAGCGGCTGGGCACGTTCCTCATCACGCTTGGGCGGGCCTACAGCGGAATGGGCCAGCACGAGTTGGCCCGCGAGACCCTGCGCGAAGCGTACACCCTAGCCAAGTCGTGCGATGACCACGCGACCGTCGCGCACGCGCTGATTAGCTTTGCGGCAGGCGGCGGCGGCGCTGTACGCGGTCATCACGACGCTTAGTGAGGCGGGGCTGCGCCGCTGCTATAGCAATCCTATAGCGGTTGTGAAGCACCGTGCCCGTCCAAAACGCCCGCCCGGTGGCTAGAAGCCACGGGCTACGGGCTGCGAAGGCCGCCTGCGCGGCCTGGATAGCCTGCGAAGGCAGGCTTCGCAGCTACAAGAGCCGGGGACTTTCGTCCCCCGGATTCAATGACCCGGATAGGATTGCTATACCTCAGTCGCGTCCCGGTCAATCGCGCTATCGTCGAAGCCCTGGCCCGCTCGCCAGCGGTTCGCGTTGCCAACGCCCCGCCTGCCAGCCAACTCAGGCCGCACGCGCAACTGACACACCTCCTCGGCGTGACGGCACGGCGCAATAAGCTGCGCGCTGCCGCGACCCTGCACGAACTGTTCTTCGACGAAGTGGTTGAACTGAGCGGTGCCGAGCGCCTGCTGCTCTTGATCGGCCCCAACAGCGAAGCTCCTGAGGCGCTGATCGGGCGCGGCCTGCCGCACGCCGACTGCCCTGCCCTGATGCGCGCCGCGCTGCCGCTCATCCGCCAAGCGCTGCATCAGCGGCGGGCCATGCGCCAAGAAGATCTCGGCACCGCCAGCGGCACCGAGCCGCTGGCGCTCCGCGCCCGCTCGGGGATCGCGGTGCCCCTCAGCAGCGGCACCCGCATTGTCGGTGCGCTCTACGCTGATGTGCACGCCGTCTACGGCCCGTTCAGCGCGGGCGAGCTTGACCGGCTCGACCTGTTGGCCGCCCAGGTCGCCGCCGCACTTGAACATGCCCAGCGCTACGCACAGACTTTGCGGGCCAAGGAAGAGTTGGAGCGCCAAGTGGCTGCGCGCACCGCCGACCTCCAAGCGGCCAACCGCGCCCTTGCGGCCCGCGCCGCCGAGGTGCAGGCTGCCCACGCCGCCGCTGAGGCCGCCTCGGTCACCAAAAATACCTTCCTCGCCAACATTAGCCACGAGCTACGCACGCCGCTCAATGCGGTCCTCGGTTTCACCCAAGTACTCCGGCGCGACGCGGGGCTAACCGCACGCCAGCGCGAACTGGTGAAGATGATCGCCAGCAGGCGAACGTCTCGCCGCGCTGGCGGCTGAGTTTCAGTTTGAACAGATCGAACTGCTGGCGCTGGGCAGCGCGTAGCGGATTGTAGATTTTGGATTGCCCTCTGCAATCTAAAATCAGCAATCTACAATCTAAAATCCGCTCGTCTCGCCGAAGTTCGCGGCCACAAGCTGACTAAGCGCCGCAACCGCCGCGTCGGCGTCGGCACCCTCGGCGCGCACGCGGATGTGCTGGCCTGCCAGAACGCCAAGCTTCAGCACGTCAATGATGCTCTTGGCATTGCCTTCAACGCCCTCGGGCCGGTCGAGATTACGCACCCGCACCGTACAGGTGAAGCGGGCCGCCGTCTGCACAAATTCCTTGGCGGGGCGCATGTGCAGGCCCACCGAGTTGAACACCGTCAAGGTCACCTCGACGACCGCACCGGCGGGCACGGGGATCGGCGGCGGCGCCACGTCAGCGGCAGGCGACGAATGCACCGGGAGCGCCTCCACACCTTTCGTCTCCAGCGCCCGTGCGGCGGCGGCAGCCACCTGCGCGAGCGTGGCCTCGGGGCGCAGCGCTTCGACAGCGGCCACCAGGGCACCCTCAACCAGCGGTGCCCCGCTGAGCAAAAAGGCCATTCCACTCGCCTCCAGCGCCATCTCGGCACTCATCACCGCGCTGCCCATATCAACCAAGGCCAACACCGCCGTGACGCCCGTCAGCGTCTCAAGCGCCTCGCTGATCAGGTCAGCCGACGTGCCCAGCGCACCGTCGTATGTGCCGCCCGCCGCCGCGATCCGTACGTGGCCCTTCGCCATTTGGTCGGCGAGCGCTTTGACCCCGTGGGCGATGGCGGCGCTGTGTGAGATGATCAGGAGGCCAATCATAGGCGTGTCCGTTTGCTACGAACTGGGAGGGTTACAGGGAAGGCCAAGCCCTCCCTGAAAAACCCACCCTTCAGATTCACAGTGGCCCGCCACTTACAATCCATAAGCTGCGGCGAGGATCTCAATCGGGTGCTTGGTCGGCACGCCCGTGGCGTTAGTAATCTGCCAGCGGCAAGTCTCGCTATCACACAGGGCCAATTCCGCGCCCGAGCGGCGCACCATCTCGAACAGCGGAGCGCCCACGTCCAGCGCGATCTGATACTTCTCGCGCTTCAGGCCATAGGTGCCAGCGATGCCGCAACAGGCGGCCCCGCTCTCGTCAAGCCGCAGCTCCGGCACCAGGGCCAGCACATCCAGCGCAGGCTTGCCAAGGCGGTGTGCCCGGTACTGGCACGGCGGATGATAGGGCAAGCGCAGCGGCAGCGGCTGAAAGTCGGTCTTCAGCTCGCCGCGCTCGGCCAGCGTGCGTAAAAACTCAAAGATGTCGTAGGTGCCCTCGGCCACGGCCCGCACGTCAGCGCCGTGCAGGCCCAGAATGTCGGGGGCCTCCTCCTTCAGCGTCAGCGTGCAGCTCGTGCTGGTGCCGACAACGGGGATGCCCTGGTGAACATAGGGCAGCAGCTTCCGCACGTTGGCCTCGTGGGCGCTCGTCGCGCCCTTGAAATCGCCGTTGGAGATCAGGGGCAGCCCGCAGCAGTTTTGCTCGGCCAAAATGACCTCGAAGCCGTTATGCTCAAGCACGGCCACGGCGGCCTTGCCCACATGCGGCTCGTAATAATTGGTCGCGCAGCCGTGGAAGTAGACGACCTGCCTGCGGCTGAGGGCTGAGGGCTGAGGGCTGAGGGCTGAGGCCCGCGCATCAGCGGTCGGCGGTCGGCGGCGCTTGAACCACGAGCGAAAGCGGTAGGTGCTCGCCATTGGCAGCGGTGCCTTGCGGTGGATACCGAGGATGCGCTCAAGCGCCCAGCGTGCCGGGGGCAGCTTCAGGCCGAAGTTGACCAGCGGCGCCTGGGGGCCAGCGCTCAGCCCGCCCACCAAACCAGCGCGGGCGATGATCCAGTTGCGAAAGGGCAGGCCGCGCTCCGCGACCATCTGGCCCCGCGCACGGGCGTTCAGCTCGGCGATGGGCACGCCAGCGGGACACGCCAAGTTGCAGACCCGGCAGCCCGAACAGTAATCCACCGATTCGTCGGGCACCGGCTGGCCCGCACGCCGAAAGCGCTGAGCCTGCGGGCCGACGAATTTTGGCCCAGGGAATTTGTCGGTCACGGCGGCGACCGGGCACGCCGAGGTGCAGATGTTGCACTTGATACAGTGGTCAAGCGCCTGCGTCAGCGCCAGTTCAATGCGATCTATCGGCATTACAGTTGTCCCGCAGCAAAGCCCGTGGCGACCGCCACGCCTTCCAGACACCCTTCGCGAATCGGGTCGAAGCCAGCGATGGCCGACCCAGCGACGGCGACATTCGCGTAGACGACCCGCCCGGCAGCATCGAGTGGGCACAGGCCACGATCAGCCGCAACGCCCGCCCGAAAGATGGGGTGGCCCCCTTCGTCCAAAAAGCGCTGGGCGAACCAATCAGCCCGTCCAGCGGGAGCGCGCACCGGCAGGCCCAACGCGGTCTCGCGCAGTTCGCCCGTCGGCTCGGCGCGTAGACCACCGCCAGCCACGCCGCCCGTGGCAAGCACCCAGCGGCGGGCGGTGTGGCGCTGCTCGCGGGCCGCCGCCTCAGTGTAAACAGCCACAAGTTGCTCACCCTGCGCCTCGCCGCGCAGCACCCACGCGCCAAGCTGCACGCGCCCACCAGCCCGCACCAGCGCACCCTCCAGCGCGTGAAAGAGCCGCACCCCCGGCACCGAGGTGGGCAGCGTCGGGATCTCGAAGATCAGCGCCCCGCTCTGGGCTTGCAGCTCGCGCACCACCTCAGTCGCGTGGTGCAAGCCAAGACACGCGGGCAGACCGACGCGGGCATAGCCGCCACGGCGCACCAACGCCGCAAGCTGGTGCCCGACATGCTCACGAAATGTGGGCTGCTCGAAGAGTCGCGCCAAGATCATCTGGCTGAACTCGCGCTGGCGCTCGACCGGCGGCAGTTCAAGATAGACGCCCTCGGCGGCGTAGCCCTGCGTGCGTAAATTCGCCGCAACCAGCGGCGGGAAGAAATCGCGCAGCGCGTGCAGGCCCGCAATCAGGGTCGGGCGTCCATCGCCAAGCTGCCGCGCCTCACCAGCGACCATCGTGGCGGGCACCAGGCTGGTGGGTCGCAGCGCACCCAGCGCCGTCGGCAGCCGCAGCGAGCGCGTCGGGCTGCCGACCAGTGGATAGCCAGCGACCTCACACGCGGCACGCAGTCGGTCGAGGCCGCGCTCAAGCGCGGCGGCACCGACAAGCGCGTAGGGGTGAGCGGGGCGCTCGGTCGCAACAGCGCGCACCGCCGCCAGCGGGTCGGCAGCCGCACCAAAGAGATCGATGCAACCCGACGCCCAATGGGTCGCCCCGTGGCCCTTCGCCAGCAGCAGCACGCGCTCGCCCCGC
>CAIWXH010000124.1 GCA_903916565.1 uncultured Oscillochloris sp.
CGTGCTGTACATCGGCGCGAAGCAGTGGCGCAAAGTCGCGGACGCACTCAAGAACCCCGAGGATGTGCTGATCTGCGAAGGGGTGCAGACATGGGATTCACAGTATCAAGTGCTGACGGTGTTCGTCACCACCTGCACCACCAAGCTGCTCCAGCAGGCGCAGCGCCCGACGCCACCGCCCGCCAAGGCGTAGGGCGGGGGCCGTCGGACGCCTTGCAGGTAATTGATGAGAAGCCGCGTTATCGTCAATTCTAGAGGATCGACTCCTGAGTGCAACGCCATCGGCGGGTGTAGAAGGTTTGTTCTTTTCCTGGGGTTATCATCAAAACGAATAAATGTGACATCTGCCGCTGCGAATTGTTCCACGCCCCACACTGTCACGCGCAGCGGTATTCGGTATGGGTTGCCGCGTTCGTTTGCCCATCCCCCAGCCCCGTGACACCGGGCGTCCACGCAGACTTCACCCCATTGACTACACAGACAGGGAGTCGCGCCACGCGAGCAAATCGGCAGATCTGAACGGAAGGTTCACGAGCGCTGATGCATTGGGACGCCTCAGCCTTGGCGGGTACGCATTTCAGATCTGTCACCGCGCTACAATGGATCAAGACCCTGTGTGGGTATCGGAGCCAAGTCAGTCCAGTGGCGACCAAGCGGGTGTCCAGTGCGGGTGGTGCCCTGATCAATCTGGGACGAGATCCTCACAGAATCTTGCCCCAGTGTCACGAATCCCGTACCAGGGTCTACTGATTTGTCCACCTAATCAGTAGTTGCCACCATGCGCGCAGGTACGCACGGGCGCATCGCCTCGTTCCTCCATCTTGCCTCCTCTGCCTCCGGGCTGCTATGATTGCCCTAGCGCACCATTCCCGCAAGGACACCGCCTATGCGCGTCGTCGATCTCCAACTCACCCTCCGCGCATCCGGCACCGGCTACGCCGCCGATGTGCGGCTCTCGCACCCCGGCAGCCAGGCCGACGCGGTGCTCGCCGCCGATGCCCCCGTTGCCCTCGACCCCGTCGCCTTGCTGGCCCTGGCCCTCGACCCCGCCGCCTATGGCCGTGCGCTCACCGCCCAGTTCTTCGGCGACCAGCGGCTCTGCGACGCCTGGCAGCGTGCCCGCGCCCTGGCCGATGGCTCCGATGCCGCGCTGCGCCTGCGGCTGCGCTTCCCCGCCGACGCCCCTGACCTCCACGCCCTGCGCTGGGAGACCCTGCGCGACCCGCTGACCGACGTGCCCCTGGCGACCGATGCGCGCCTCCGCCTCGTGCGCTCCCTGGACAGCCCAGACACCCGCCCGATCACGCTGGGGCCGAAGCCCGCGCTGCGTGCCTTGCTCGTTGTCGCCAACCCGCGCGATCTCACCGCCTACGGGCTGGCCGGGATCGACGTAGATGGCGAGGTGGGCCGGGTACGGAAGGCGTTGGGGCGCATCCCCCTCACGGTCGTCGGCGACCACGAAGCTGCGGTCAGCCGCCGGGCCACCCTCAGCGCAGTGCAGTCCGCGCTGCGCGAGGGTCCGGCGATCCTCTGTCTCATCTGCCACGGTGCCCACAATGGCGACGACACGACGCTGTGGCTGGAGGATGACGAGCGGAACACCGCCCATGTCGCTGGCAGCACGTTCAGCGAGATGCTCGCCCAACTCGCTCGCCTGCCCATGCTCATCACGCTGATCGCCTGCGAGGGCGGCGGGGTCAGCCACCACGCCGGTGCGTTCGCCGCCCTCGGCCCGCGCCTGGCCTTGGCCGGGGTTGGCGCGGTAGTGGCGATGCAGGCGAAGCTCTCGCTAGGGGCGGCCAGGGCGCTGCTGCCTGCGCTGTTCGCGGAGTTGGCGACAGACGGCGCGATTGACCGGGCGGTGTCGGTGGGGCGGGCGGCGCTACGCGATGAAGGCGAGTGGTGGGTACCTGCGCTCTGGCTGCGGGTGCGCGAGGGGCGGCTGTGGGCGGAGGGCCAGGGACGAGCGCTCGATGAAGCCCTGGCGCGGTTCGATGCCCTGCCGCTGGAGTACATCCCCGAAGTCGCCTCGCTCCCGCCCGGCTCGCGCATGCCCTTCGCGCGCAACCCGCTCTTCGTTGGGCGTGCTGCGGATCTGCGCTGGCTGGCGGTGACGCTTAAGGCCGGGGCAACGGCGGCCATCGGTCAGGTCGCAGCGGCCACCGGGCTCGGGGGCATCGGGAAGACCAACCTGGCGACCGAGTGGGCGTATCGCTACGGCTCCTTCTTTGCGGGCGGGGTCTTCTGGCTCTCCGTTGCCGACCCTGCCGGCGTGCCCGGCGAGATCGCGGCCTGCGGCGGGCCGGGGGCGCTGGGGCTCTACGGCGAGGCCGATGGGCTCAGTCAGGATGAGCAGGTGGCCCTGGTGTTACGTGCATGGCAGGAGCCGCTCCCGCGCCTGATTGTGTTCGACAACTGTGAGGACGAGGCGCTGCTGGCGGTGTGGCGCCCGCGCATTGGTGGGGGCTGCCGGGTGCTGGTGACGAGCCGGTCGAGCGAGTGGGATGGGGCGCTTGGCGTCGTGGCGCGTCGGCTGGGCGTGCTGGCACGGCCTGAGAGCATTGCCCTGCTGCACAGTCTGCGGCAGAACCTGACCGACCAGGAGGCGGATGCGATCGCCAGGGTGCTTGGCGACTTGCCGCTGGCCCTGCATCTAGCGGGAAGCTTCCTGCGGGCCTACCCTCGTGAGCAACCGGAGGACTATCTACAGCGGCTGGAAACGGCGCTGCTGGGCCATCCGTCGCTAGTGGGTCGTGGGGCACGCCACTCGGCAACAGCCCACGATCTGCATATCGCCCGCACCTTCGCCCTCAGCTACGACCGGCTGAACGCCGAGGAGCAGACCGACGCGGACGCCCGACGTCTGCTGTCCTGCGCCGCCTGTCTGGCCCCCGGCGAGACCTTCCCGACCGATCTGCTCCTGGCGACGCTGGGGCGCGACCAGGAGGATGAGACGGCGCGGCTCGACGCGCAGGATGCCTTGGCACGCCTGGTGAGCCTGGGCCTGCTCGACCGCGAGCAGAGCGACGCCCTGGTGCTGCATCGTTTGCTCCACGCCTTCGTGAGCGATGTCGCAGATGACCCGGAGGCGCAGGGGGCGGTGGAGCAGGCGCTGATCAGCGCTGCGGCCCACCTGAACAACACGGGCTACCCAGCCGCGATGCAGCCCATCGCCACCCACCTGCGCTATGGCACTGACAGAGCAGCGGGGCGCGATGATGAACGCGCGGCCAGCCTGTGCGGCAACCTGGCCTATTATCTCAATACGACCGGCGACTACGGGGCGGCGCGCCCGCTCTATGAACGCGCGCTCGCGGTGACGGAACAGGCGCTCGGCCCCAGCCATCCGCAGACCGCCACCAGCCTGAACAACCTGGCGGAGCTCTTCCGTGCGGTCGGCGACTACGGGGCGGCGCGCCCGCTCTATGAACGCGCGCTCGCGCTGCGGGAACAGGCGCTCGGCCCCAGCCATCCTGATACCGCCCAAAGCCTGAACAACCTGGCGATCAACCATTACTACCAGAACGAGTTTGAGACAGCAGCCGATCTGATGCGGCGGGCGCTCGCCATCTATGAGCAGCGACTTGGCCCGGATCACCCTGACACGCAGAGAGTACGGCAAAGCCTCGCAGCCATCGAGCAGCGTCTGGCAGGCACCGCAGCGCCGCCCTCCGCCGAGGCGCAGATAGCCCAGATTACCCAGCAGGCCGAGGCTGCTGTCGCCCAGGCCCTTGCCGAGGGTACTGCCGAGCAGCGCGTGGCCTTGGCGCAGCAGCTCGAAGACGTTGCGCGCCAGGTCGAGCAGGGTGATGCCCTCTGGCTCGCCCTCGCCGCCCACCTGCGCGCCCTCAATGCCCGCCTGGAGCACGCCGAGCCCCCGGAGCACGCCGAGCTGCGCCAGCGCGCCGAGTCCGCCGTTGCCCGTGCGCTCGCCGAGGGTACCCCCGACGAGCGCGCCGCGCTCGCCGAGAAGCTCCGCGTCACCGCTGACGCCTACGCCGGCGGGCAGCCGCAGGGCTCACCTGGGCAGGCGCTTGCCACCGATTTGCGGGCGCTGGCCGCGCGGCTGGGGGCGTGATGCCCGGAGCGTGACGGTTCGGGGCGAGCCGAGGCGCACGCGGGGCCGATGGTGCGGCTGTTCAGGGGCCGCATGCCGGTCGGCGGCACCGTGCGCTTTCACCTGGACTAAGGGCGCTTAGTTGGGTCGAACGCTGCGATACTCGCCGCATCATCCGCACCCTGCCAGGAGCATCCCGTGGACGCCCTGCCGATCATCACCGATGCGCCCATGCCGTCACCCATGCCCGCGTGGAGCTACCGCTTCTTCAATCCGGCCCTGAAGTTCCTCCTGCGCTCGCCGCTCCACTCCGCCGTGAGCGGGATGACCATGATCCTCATCTTCGCGGGCCGCAAGA
>CAIWXH010000125.1 GCA_903916565.1 uncultured Oscillochloris sp.
CCCCAATGATGTCTTGTGTAGGTGCAACGCACGAGCGTGCGTATCTACTACTATAGTACAAATGATCGACACTGTCAAGGTGAAGAAAACGCAAAAGAACACAACAAAACGCGAGATTTCTTACAAACGCAAATAATACCAATACGGTGCGGGCGCCCCTTGGCCTGCGGGCGCTGCCGCGCGGCACGATGTTCCTCGACCAGCAGTTGTCGCCCTACCTGTACCTCCAGGGCACCGTGCCGTGCTTCGAGTACCCCCGACGCCAGATGCCGCCCCAAGTACACTTTGTGGGGCCGTTGCTCGGCGGATCGGCGGCGCCGTTTACGCCGCCCGCCTGGTGGCCCGAGCTGACGGCGGCCAAAACGGTGGTGCATGTGGCCCAAGGTACGGTTGCCACGGAGCCAGAAAGCCTGATCTTGCCTACGCTCCAAGCGCTCGCGCAGGAGCCGGTGCTGGTCGTGGCCGTGACCGGCGGCCTACCGGTCGCCCACCTCGGCACCCGGCTCCCGGCCAATGTGCGGGTCGCGCCGTTCATTCCCTACAGCGCGCTCTTGCCGCACACCACGGTGATGGTGACCAACGGCGGCTACGGCGGCGTGCAGATGGCCCTGGCCCACGGGGTGCCGCTGGTGGCCGCCGGCAAGAGCGAGGAGAAGGCGGAGGTCTGTGCGCGGATCGGGTGGAGCGGCGTGGGGATCAACCTGAAGACCCATCGGCCCACGCCGACGCAGATCCGCAGCGCGGTGCGGCGCGTCCTCAATGAGTCCCACTATCATATCCGGGCGCGCAGGATTCAGCAGGACATTGCGCGCTCCGATGCCGGTTCGACTGCCGCCGCACTGCTCGAGCGTCTGGCCGCGACCAGACGCCCAGTCCTGCGTGAGACGGAGCCGGCGTGGGCGGGGTTGCCATAGCCAGCGCGCGAATCCGAATGCGGCAACACGCGCGCGATAGGAAGTCAGGCACGCGCCTTTTCGGCGCGTGCCTGACTTCCTGGCACCACCGATAGCGCCGAAAAGAGGAGAGTCCGACCATCCGGTAGGTCAAGGAGACCGATACGCGGTAGGGACGAGCGTTCCGCATGGGGAAGCCTTGGCTGCATTCCTGGCGTCGGTACAAGGGGACTCCAGCCCCGATCAGGGTCGGTACACGTTTTGCGCCCCTCCGCCGTGGCGCTCCGGAGCGCGCGTCCGAATGCGCCATACGCGGCCAAGAACCCGAACGTAGGAGTGACCACGATGGTAGTCCCCAAACGGTAACGGTCGCTGGACGAAGATGCCTTGGTTGGCTCGGAAACCTGCTATACTCCTGCGGGAAATCACGCGACCAGTGAAAGATCATCCCGTGGAGCAGCTCCCCGTCGTCACCGATGCGCCCATGCCGTCACCCATGCCCGCGTGGAGCTACCGCTTCTTCAATCCGGCCCTGAAGTTCCTCCTGCGCTCGCCGCTCCACTCCGCCGTGAGCGGGATGACCATGATCCTCATCTTCGCGGGCCGCAAGA
>CAIWXH010000126.1 GCA_903916565.1 uncultured Oscillochloris sp.
GGCCGCCAATCAGCACCAGCGGCAGCAGCAGCCGCCACTCCGGCAGCACATACAGCGCCGCGCCGATCATCGTGCGCCGAGGCATACCCAGCAGCCCAAGCTGGTGCATCGCGTGCGAGAACACCGCCATTCCAAGCAGCCACGACCAGGCTTGCGCCAAGGCCAGCGGGTTGCTGAACAGCTTCTTCCCTGACAGGTAGGGCACCAGCCAGTAGCAGATGCCCATAAAGGTCAGCGCCACCGCCGAGCCAACCGTCAGGTGGAAGTGGCCCGAGATCCAGGCGGTGTTATGCACCACCAAGTTCAGGTTGTAGCTCGCGTTGACCAAGCCGCTCACCCCGCCAAAGGCGAAGAGGATCATCGCAAAGACCTGGGTCGTAAAGGTCGCCTCGTTCCACGGCAGCGCGAAGATCCAGGTTAGCCAGCCTTTGCCGCCCCGCCGTCGGCCCGCATATTCCAGCGAGGCGATCACGTTGAAGAAGGTCAGCAGGCTGGGGAAGAAGACGCCCACCGTAAAGATGAAGTGAACGAACTTCCAGATCTCCGAAATACCTGGGTCGGTGAACTGGTGGTGAATGCCGATGGGCGCCGAAAGCACCAGGAAGAGCACAAACGAAACCCGCGCCATCGGCTCGCTGAAGAGCTTGCCGCCCGCCTGACGCGGGATCATTCCGTACCACGAGATGTAGGCGGGCAGCAGCCAGAAGTAGACAATCGGGTGGCCCGTGAACCAGAAGAGCGTACGCGCCAGAATCACGTCGGTGCCGGGGACCAGCCCAAACGACCAGGGCAGCAGCAGGAAGATCATCTCGCTGGCGATGCCGACCGTTGCGACCACCCACATCGTCATCGTCACGATCGACATGAAGGCCGTCAGCGGCATCTTGACGCCAGGGTTCTCCTTCCGCCACGCTAGGTAGGTCAGGCTCTGATTGATCAGCAGGAAATAGGTGCTGACCACAATAATCGTCAGGCCCAGATAGTAGAATCCATCGGCCTTCAGCGGCGGGTAGAAGGTGAAGAGCACCGTCGCCCGGTTCATCAGCAGCGGCACCGCCGTCATAATCAGGCCGAAGAGCATCAGCCAGAAGGTGAACCAGGCCATGGTTTTGCTCACCAGCGGCTTATCAAACGCCTTCGCCGTGATCAGGGTCAGAAAGCCGATGATGTAGAAGGTGGTGAAGACCAGCACATTCAACACGCCGTGCAGACTCAAGCCCTGATAGTAGCCACCCGGCAGCACCGGCTTCACGGCGGTGTAGAAGTCAACCCCGTTGTACTCAAGCACCTGGAAGAGGCCCATCAGCAGGCCGATGGACAGGGCGATAAAACCCACCAGAATATGCAGCCCCGCGAGGCGCTTCTCGGTGGCGAAACGATCCAGCGTCTGCTCACGCACTACGCCACGCGGTCGTGCGACGACAGCCATAGCGGACTTCTTTCTTAGCGCCCGTGGCGCCCTAGACTTCCCCGCCGTCCGGCTATTTCACAATCACCTTGGCGAACATCATGTGGTGCAGCATGCCACAGTACTCGTGACACTCCAGCAGATAGATCCCCGGCTTCGGAAAGTGGGCCGTGAGCTTCGAGATCTGCCCCGGCACCACCATCATGTTCACCGGCGTGCCCACAATCTTGAAACCGTGGATCACGTCGCGACTCGTCGCGATAAAGGTCACATCCGAGCCAGCGGGGATCTCGATCTGATTCGGCGTGAACTGCCAGGTCTGGGCGACAAACACGGCCTCATACTTCCCAGGAGCCAACTCCTTCACCCCCGGCTCGTTGAACGGCGCAGTCGTGTTAAGCGCCTGCGGCTCGATCCGCCCGGCCACGCTCGGCACCCTGATGCCCACCGCAAAGGCCGTAATGATGATCGCCGTAATCACCGCAAAGGGGATCGCCACACTCGGCAAGATCCAGCCGAACTCGAAGATATAGCCAATCAGCTTACGATTGTCATTCATGGCCGGGGCACTCCCCCGTTGCTAATCAACTGAAGATAGACCATGAGCCACAGCGCACAGATCACCAGCAGGTAGCCGCAGGTAATGAGCAACGCCCCGCGTGGTGGCTCGTGTATCTGCACATGCACATGCTCGTCTCCGTCTTCATTCTCGTCCTCGTCCTCGGCGGGTGACGCCAGCCGCTGGTCGTCGTGTCTTGTCCCTTGCCAATCCATAGCGTTTTCCTTCTCTAGCCCGCTCAGCGGGTCTGCACGGAAAAACCCCACGCGGCGCTATAGCAATCCTATCCTGGTCGTGCAACCGGGGGACTGAAGTCCCCGGCGCTTGATCGGCGAAGCCTGCCTTCGCAGGCTATCCAGGCCGCGTAGGCGGCCTTCGCACCCCGTAGCCCGTGGCTTCAGCCACCGGGTGGGCGCGCAACAACCTGTGTAGGATTGCTATATGCGCCATCAATCGGGAGGATAGCAAAGAAAGATGTGCGAGGCTTCGTAGACCTGACGCATCGCGCCGGTGCTGCCCAGTTCCTCGATCACCATCCCAAGGTCGCGTAACAGCTTCGCCTGTTCCAGCGTTTCGCCCTTGTAGCGGGCGCGGAAGATGCCGTTGCTATCAACCAGCAGCACGTTTTGCGCGTGCTTGATCTGACCAGCGGCATCAGGTGGCCCATAATAGATGCCCAACTCACCCCCAATCAGCGCCTTCAGCTCGCTCGCGCTGCCCGTGACAAAGCGCCACGTCTCGCGGTCGGCCCCCAGTTGCACCGCATAGCGCTGTAGCACCTCGCGGGTGTCACGTGCCGGGTCAAAGCTCACCGTCAGAAAAATCACCTGGCGGCCCAGCCGCCCATCGGCCCGCAGCGCCTCGCGCAGCTCGACCAGACTTTGGCGCTGGGCCGCGCAGGTTTCGCCGCAGCCGGTGTAGGTGAAGTTGATCACGACCTGGCGCCCCAGCAAGTCACTACTGTTGATCGGCAGCCCGTACTGATCCTCAAGTGCAAAGGCCGGCAGCGGCTTGATGCGCGGCACGACCTTCACCGGGCGCGCAATCGTGAACCAGAGCGTAGCCGCCATAATCGTCAGCCCCAAGCCCAGCAGGCCAAACAACAGCAGCCGCATCCGCAGGCTAACGCGGTTCGGGTCATGCACATCGGGGCCAGGGCGCTCAGCACTGAGCGAGAGCTTCATCGTTCGCCTCTCAGGAAAAGGGGAAGGCAAGGTTTCAGGGTTCAGGTCTCAGTCCAATCGCATAAGAACACGGAATCTTCGCGGCTTTGCGACTTTGCGTGAGATCGGCCCGGCCTGGCCTGAAACCTGACACCCGACACCTGACACCTGCCCCCCCTACACGCGCACCGACACAACCGGCGAGCGCACCGGCACCGGTAGCGGCTGCACGCATGCCGTAGCCGCCAGCAAGACCAGCGCCACCCAGACCAGATCGGCCATCAGCAGGTGGATGAGCTGCACGGACACCGGCACGAGCAGCGCGATGTTCAGTGCGCCCACCGCAAGCTGGGCGCCAAAAAGCAGCACCAGCAGCGTCGCCGCCAGCTTAGTGCCCTCGCTGGGGCGCTGGCGAGCGACGACCTGCCCCGCGACGATCAGGTAAACCCCGGTGATGATCGCCAGAATCGGGTGATAGATTCGCAGCCTAATCAAGAAATGCGCGTAGGGGTCAAGGTCTTGCTGGATGCCGTGCTGCAAGCTTGCGGCGGGGAAGAGCGTATCGCCCAGGGCCGTCACCGCGCCCGAGACGCCCAGCAGCATCACCGCCACGACGCTCGTCGCAAGCAGCACGCCCACCAACCCCTGCCCGCGCAGCCGCAGCGCCCCGCCGCCCTGGCCCCACCACGCCGTCAGCGTGATCACCCCCAGCAGCAGCAAAGTGTTGATCAGGTGGATCGACATCGCCACCGCACGGGCGACCGAGCCGTTGTCGGCCACAAGCTGAAGCAGCACCAGGCCCGCGCCAAGCAGCCCCTCGACAATGATCATCAGCAGCGAAAGCCATGCGCCCCGCCGCGCCAGATGCCCCTTCGGGAAGGCGCGTACCGCCCAGACGACCAGCGCGATCACCAGCAGGCCCGCCAGAGCGCTCGTCAGCCGGTGGGCAAACTCGATCAGCGTCGCGACCTGCGCGGCCCGTGGCACCACCTGACCATTGCACAGCGGCCAGTGCTGCCCGCAGCCCGCCCCCGAGCCAGTCGCCCGCACAAAGGCACCCCAGACAATCACCGCCAGATTGTAGGCTAGCACGCCCCACGCGAATCGGACAAAGCCTCGCTGCATACGCGCCTCCACCGGGGAGCAATTATATTGCAATGTCTTTCGCCTATTGTCCATTGTCTCGCGCATATCGTCAACCGCCATGAGCGCCATGGCGGTTGCAACGTTGGTCGCCTATGGGCTTCAGCCCCCGGCTCAATCTTACGAAGCCTGCCTTCGCAGGCTTAGGCAGGCCGCGCAGGCGGGGTCTGGTGTTCGTGGCGTAGACGGTTCGTGCATTGAGCGACTCCGGCTCTACGTCCACGCACGGCGGCTCCACAGACACCTCGCTAACGTCATGTTCGCCACCGCTCCGCTAAATAGCGACCATTGCTGGCAGTGTGACGGTCAGCCATCGTGATCCAAAACGCAACCGGCGGGTCGCTAATGCTGAAGCACCTTGCTCAGAAACAGGCGCGTGCGCTCGTGGTGCGGGTTGTCGAAGACCTGCTCGGGCACGCCCATCTCGACGATGCGCCCCTGATCCATAAAGACGACTCGGTTGGCGGCGGCGCGGGCGAAGCCCATCTCGTGCGAGACAATGACCATAGTCATGCCCTCGCGGGCCAGGGCGAGCATCACGTCAAGCACCTCTTTGATCATCTCGGGGTCAAGGGCCGAGGTCGGCTCGTCGAAGAGCATCACCTTGGGCTGCATCGCCAGCGAGCGGGCGATGGCGACGCGCTGCTGCTGGCCGCCCGAGAGTTGCGGCGGGTAGCTGTCGGCCTTCTCGGCGATGCCGACCTTGGCGAGCAGGCTGCGGGCGATCTGCTCGCCAGTCGCCGGCGAGCGCTTCGAGACAATGCGCTGGGCGAGGACAATGTTCTGGAGTACGGTCAGGTGCGGAAAGAGCTCAAAGCGCTGGAAGACCATGCCCACATGCTCGCGCACCCGGTTGAGGTTCATGCCGCGATGGCTCAGCACGGTGCCGTCGATGGTGACCTTGCCTGCGTCGGGCACCTCAAGGTGGTTGATGCAGCGCAGCAGGGTGGATTTGCCCGAGCCGCTGGGGCCAACGATCATCAGCACCTCGCCACGGCGCACATCAAGGCTCACATTATCGAGGGCCAGGGTGCTGCCAAAGCGCCGACTGATGCTCTGCATGGTGATAATCGGTGCGCCGATCTGGTGGACGATAGCGGGGGCGTCGTTCACGGCTGATCCTTTATAGTTGAGCAACTCCGTGCCCAAGCGCCGAAGTTACGCTAGTTTATCCGCGTGATCTTGGCGCTGACAATCACATGCAAGCTCGCTGTGTTGGCGCATGAATACGTCGCCAAACAGGGTGCTGAAATCGTCATTGGGTGCGGTCTCCACCGTTTGATCTGGGGAGGGTGCGGTCAGCCAGTAGCGGCCTGGACTTACTTCAGCAAAGCGCGGATCAAGGTCGATGGCGGCACGCACCGAGCCACGCTTCACCTGCCACGTCTCAAGGACGCGATCCGTTAGATCTTCTAGATCAAGCGCGTGGCCGGTCGTATTCAAGACCCGGTAGGCCGCGTTCGCGACATTGCGATCCTGCTCTAAGCCCCATTCAGCTAACCCAAAAATACCGTGGCCGACGCGCACGAAAATCTGCGCGAGGCGGCCCATTTGGGCGTGAATATTATGCGCCGAGGTCTGTTGTGCTGCGGGTAGCCGCTGATTGACGCACGCCGCTATTTTCGCGTAATGGAGCGGTGCGCCGTGTTGGCGCAGCACGATGATCATATCATCAAGTCGTTTGTTCGCCCAACGATTCAAGCTGTAATGTCCATCCGCATCTATGCCGATGTCAGGGTGCGAATTGAGACACGCACGCACAAATGGCTCGGGCAGCGCCCTGAACAGATCACCAGCAGCTTGGTCATGGTGGCAACGCACCAGGAGATCAGCGAACGGCAGTGGCGCATACGCCTCGGCTAAGCAACGGGCGAAGGTGGCACAGATGCTTTCGACCGAAGGCAGTAACTCAGCAAAGGGTGGTTGCCGCAGCCCAAGGATGCCAAGCTCTTTTAGATACGTAAACTGGGGCATAAGGAGTAGCAGGAAGCCCAAGACAGAGTCCGCGAGTACAAGGTTTTGGGTCAGTGGCGCAAGTACGGCTTTGGCCTGCTCAACTGAGATGACCCCGTTCTCATGGACTAGGGTCGCTTCTAAGGCAAGCCGCGCCGGATCCAGGTTGCGCTGATAGTACGGCAGACGCAACTTTCTCAGCGCCTTGCTTTCAATTTGTTGGATGCGGGCACGCGAAACGCCAAGGAGATTGGCCACAGACTGGAGGGTTCGCGCTTGGCTGTCATCAAAGCCGTACCGTAGGTGCAGGATTTCGCGTTGCCGTGGGTCAAGGATGGCGAGTAATTGCTGCACGCCGACATCCAGGGGCAGTTGCGGCTCGCCTGCCGTACCCGTATATAGCGGCGATAACGGATCGAGGGTGGATGCGTCTGCACCTCCAACGCCAACCTTCGTACCCTGCCCACCTAGCATTTCCGTTGGCACATTCGCCAGAAAGTTACGCACTTCGGCTAAAAGCTTTGGGCCAAAATGGCGTATGCCCAACAACTCCCGGTCTGTCTTGGTTGCGAGTTCGCCAACCGTCTTGATCGCATTACGAATCAATGCGTTTTGGGCACGCGGGGAAAGGGTGGTGTGTTTGATCGGTAAGGCTGCGATTTCAGGCGAGAGCGCTTGGCTACCTTGATCGGCCAGGCAATAAGCGATGGGTAGTTGCTTGATCATACAATGTACTGTGGGTTTGGCACGTGCTGCCTCGGCGACAACGATCTTTGCAGGTGCAAGTATAGCATGTAGCAGGAGCGCTTGGATAGCTACTCAGCGCGAGCATTACCAAGGACGCCATGACAGCGACCAAATGCTTAGGCCGCGACCTGAAGCGTAAACTCGTCCACAAGCTGCGCGGCCCTGGTGATGAAGCGCGAGCGCAGGCGCAGCGCGTCGGCCTCGACCAGCATGGCCCCGTGATCCGCGTTGAAGAAGATCTGGCTGCCCTCGGCCTCGCTGGCCCCACGGGCGTAGCGGGCGCTGCCGCCCAGGCCATTCACCACATAGGTGATCCCGTCCTGCTGCACCCGCTCGTACGTGTGGTCGTGACCGCCGAGCACAAGCTGGGCACCCCAGGCGGCGAACGGCCAGCGCATCCACGTTGATGCGCCGTGGTGGCCCGACGAGTAGGGCGCGTGGTGCAGCACGACGATCTTCCACGCCGCCCGCGAGGCGGCCAGGGCGCCCTTCAGCCAGGCGGCCTGCGATGAGTCCGCCGTCCAGCCGTCCGGTTCGCCGGGCATACTGTCGAGCGCGAAGAGCGCGATGGGGCCGCGCTCGACGCTGTAGTAGCGCCCGTTACCGGGCAGCGTGAAGTAGGCCAAATAGGTGTCAAGCGAGCCGACCACCCAGTCGTGGTTGCCCAGCACGGGCCAGAAGCGATTGACGGTAGCGCCGGGGCCAAACTGGCCTTTGTACGGCGCAATGAAGGCGTGGTAGTACTGGCCGACGTTACGGTCGAGCGTCGCGGCGCTGCCGTCAGGGTAGTTATTGTCGCCCGTGGTGACCACAAACTCGGGCGTCCACGCGGCGACCATATTCGCCACAGACGCCTCCGCCTCGCCCTCTAGCCCGAAGTCGCCGACCACGGCGAAGCGTGTGGCCGAGGCGGTCGGCTGCACGCTGGAAGCGCCCGCTACGGGCGTGTTTACCGGCCCGGTGGAAACGGCCTGCCCGTTCAGCCCGGTGGATGGTGCCGCCGTGGGGGGCGAGCTGGCGCGTTCACTGGTGGGCGGCTTGACGCCGCAGGCGGCAAGGGCGGCGCTGATGGCGGGCAAGCCCAGCCCCAAGCCCAGGCCGCGCCGCAGCAGCGCGCGGCGACTGAGCCGCCCCGCCAATCGGGCTTCGATCAGGCGCACGAGGCGCGCATCGTCATGGTGCATATCGCCGTCCTCTCCTGGTCGCTCGCCGGGGGACTGAAGTCCCCGGCTCTTGGTTGACGAAGCCTGCCTTCGCAGGCTCATTCAGGCCGTGCAGGTGGCCTTCGCACTCCGTAGCTTTCGCCACCGGGCGGGCGTGACTTACGCTGGTGGCCGATCCGTCTCCTCCAGGGGCACCAGGCGTTCGCGCAGCGCCAGCAGGGCGGCCTGCGTGCGATCCTGAAGGTGGAGCTTCGAGAGAATATTCGAGACGTGGGTCTTGACGGTGCGCTCGCCAATGAACAGGTGTTCGGCAATCTCGGCGTTGCTCATGCCACGGGCGATGCAGCCCAGCACCTCACGCTCGCGCTCGGTCAGCAGGTCGAGCGGCGAGCTGCGGGCGCTGGTCAGCTCGTGGATGAGGCGGGCGGCGACGCTGGGGTGCAGGGTCGCCTCGCCCCGCCGGGCCGCCTTGATCGCCCGCACGAGGTCGCCGGGGCCGACATCCTTCAGCAAATACGAGAGCGCCCCCGCCTTGATCGCCGGGAAGATGCGCTCGTCCTCGCTGTAGCTCGTCAGCACAATCACCTGGGTGCTTGGCGCGACCGCCTTGAGCTGTCTGGTGGCCTCGATGCCGTCCATCTCGGGCATCACCAGATCCATCAGCACCACATCGGGCAGCAGCTTCGCCACCAGCGCAACGCCCTCGGCGCCGCCGCTCGCCTCGCCGACCACCTCGATCTCGGGGTAGGTGTCGAGGTAGGCGCTTAGCCCTTTACGCACAATCGCGTGGTCGTCAATTAACAAAATGCGTATCGTCTCAGCGGGCATGGGGGTTCCTCATCAGTGTGCAGTTACCACCAATACCTTTCAAATAAGGAGAACTGCCGCGCCAGCCCTCACCCCCCTGCCCCCTCTCCCTGAGCGGGAGAGGGGGAGCCGGAAGCATCCTGCTGCGGAATCTCCCCTCTCCCCATGAGGGAGAGGGGCCGGGGGTGAGGGGCAAGGGCCGGTGCGACGGCAGGCGTTATTTGAACGGTATTGGGGCCAACTCATCCTTCACGGTCGCATCACTCTCTTTCGGGCCATCGCGCAGCAGGGGGATCACGACCGCAATCGTCGTGCCTGCCCCTGGCGCACTGCGAAGCGCCAGATTACCGCCTAGCGCCTCGGCCCGCTCGGCCATGCTGTGGAGACCGATGGAGCGCGGATTGCGGGCGGCGCTCAGGTCGAAGCCGCGCCCACCGTCGCGCACCTCCAGCGCCACATGATCATCCTCGTAGCGCAACAGTACCACGGCGGAGCGCACGCCGCTATGGCGTGCGACATTCGCCAGCGCCTCCTGGACAATTCGGTAGAGCGCCTGCTCGTAGTCGAGGGGCAGGCGGCGCTCGCCGGTGACGCGCAGATCACTGCTGAGGCCCTGGCGTTCGCGCAGGGCGGCGACCAGATCGCGCAAGGCGGGCGTCAGCCCGCGCCCGTCGAGCGCGGCGGGGCGCAGCGCAAAGATGAGGCTGCGCGTCTCCTCTAGGGCGCGGCGGGCCGATTCCTCGATTTCAACCAGACGCGCTGCGGTTAGGTCGGGGCGCCCATCGAGCGTGCGCCGCGCCGCCGCCGCCAGCATCGTCAGGCTGAAGAGCTCCTGGCTGACACTGTCGTGCAGGTCACGCGCCAGCCGGTTCCGCTCCTCGACGGCGGTGAGCTGGGCGGTCTGTTCCGCCAGTTGCGCGTTGCGGTCGGCCAGCAGGCGCAGCGAGCGCAGGCTGGCCGAGAGCTGGTCGGCCATCGCGTTGAACTGGCGCCCGAGTTGGCCCAACTCGTCGCCCGACGGGTCTTCGATGCGTCGGCTCAGGTCGCCGTCAGCCAGATCGATGCTGGCCTCGGTCAGGCGGGCGATGCGCCGTGCGAAGCCACGGCCCACCACCCACGAGTAGATCATGCCCAGGCCGCCGCTGACCAGCAGCCAGGGCACGATAAAGCTGGCGAGGAAGGGCGTCAGGTTCGCCAGCAGCAGGCCCAGCGCGGGGAAGTTGACCAGCCGCAGATAGACCGCGCCGACCACCTCGCCATTGGGGCCGAAGATCGGCGCGACGGCAATCGGCTGATGCTCGGGCGTATTCCAGGCCGTAAGCTGCGCGGTGTCGGTCACGCCCTGGAGCGCACGGGCCACCAAGACATCGGCGGGGCGTGGCTCAACGGCGGCGAGATTTACGCCAGCGGTGTACCTAAGCGGGTGCGTGGTCGTGATCACCAGCCCTTGGGGGTCAAGCAGCGTGAGCATCACCTCGTCGCCCTTGGCGGGGGCGGCGATCTGCACCTCGACGCTGGAGGGGTTCTGCTTGTCGGGCGGCTGCGCCAGCGCCGGATTCGACAAGCGCTTGAGCGTGTCGATCAACTGGTTCGGGTCGCCGCCCTTCGCCAGATCCTCGCTGACGAAGGCGGCGAGATCGTGGGCCGACTGGCCAATCGCCAGGGGAATGAGCGGCGCGTTGAGAATATAGACGACCCCCGCGACGAAGATGACGATCATCGTCAGGGCCAGCAGCACCGAAACCGCCAGAAACGCCCCGGTGAGCTTCCAGCGAATGGTGGCGAAGCGTCTGAGCAGCCCGTTGCCCAAAGTGGCCTCCGTGAACGAGACTATTATAGCAATCCTACAGCGGTTGTTTCGCCTCCGCCCGGTGGCTGAAGCCACGGGCTACGCGGTGCGAAGGCCGCCTGCGCGGCCTTGCGGAGCCTGCGAAGGCCGGCTTCGCCGATCAAGAGCCGGGGGCTTCAGCCCCCCGGCATGCGACGATGCAACCGCCATGAACCCAACACGCGCTATACTCCCCCTCATGCGTATCCTCATCCCCAGCGATGTCTTCCCGCCCGACGGCAAGGGCGGCGCCGCGTGGAGCAGCCACGCCCTCGCGTGTGCGCTGCTGGCACGCGGCCACCGTGTGACCGCCATCGTCCCCGCGCAGGGCCGACGCGGCGTGGTGCCGTTCGATGCCCTGGGCGTGCCAGCGCTGCGCGTGGGCTACAGCGCCCCGCGTCTGCCCATCATCCAGAACTACTTTCGCCACGAGCGCCTGTGGCCCCGCTTGGCCCGCGCCATGGTCGCCGAGGCGCGCAATGGCCCCCCGCCCGACCTCATTCACGCCCAGCATGTGCAGGCCGCCCCCGCCGCTGTGCGGGCTGGGCGCGAGCTTGGTGTGCCGGTGGTGGTCACGGTGCGCGACCACTGGCCGTGGGACTATTTCGCCACTGGCTTGCACGCCGACCGGCTGCCCTTTGCGCGCCCCGGCTGGCCCGGCCTCGCCACCGACCTTGTGGCGAGGCTCGGCCCGTTGCGCGGCACTCTGGCGCTGCCCGCCATCCCGTACATGCTGGCGCACCTTCGCCGTCGCGCCGCCTACCTGGCCCAGGCCGACGCCGTGATTGCGTGCAGCGGCTACATCGCCAAGCGCCTGCGCGGCATCGTCCCCGCCGAGCGCATTCACGTCCTTGCCCACATGGTTGACCTTGCCGCCAATGATGCGGTTGCGGCCACGCCGCCGACCACAAGCTGGGATGGCGCTTTGCTGCTCTTTGCCGGCAAGCTGGAGCCGAACAAGGGCGCTGGACTGCTGGTGCCGATCTTCCGCGCCTTACGCGATCTGGCACCGGCGAGCCTGCCGCCCTTCACCCTGGTCATCGCGGGCGATGGTGCCCTGCGCGGTGAGCTTGCGGCGGCGCTTGGCGTCATGGGCGTACGCGCCCGCTTCCTCGACTGGGCGGGCCACGACGAGACGCTGCGCCTGATGGCACGCTGCGACGTGCTGCTCTTTCCTTCGGCCTGGGGCGAGCCACTAAGCCGGGTGCTGCTTGAGGCCGCGAGCCTCGGCGCACCCATGCTGGCGATGCCAACCGGCGGCACGCCCGACATCATCACCGACGGCGCGACGGGCGCGCTCGCCGCGACACCCGCAGCGTTTGCGGTGCGCCTAGCCGCCCTGCTGACCGACCCCGCCGAGCGCACGCGCCTGGGTGCAGGGGCGCGGGCATGCGCCGTGGCGCGCTTCACCAGCGCCGCGATGCTGCCCCGCTACGAGGCGCTGTACGCTGCGCTTGTCTGCCGAGAGCCGAGAGCCGAGAGCCGAGAGCCGAGAGCCGAGAGCCGAGAGCCGAGAGCCGAGAGCCGAGAGCCGAGAGCCGAGAGCCGAGAGCCAATAGCCAATAGCCAATAGCCAATAGCCGATAGCGTGATTAGTCGTTCCGGCGCTTGTGCCTACTGCCCCGTGACCGCCCGCACCGCCGCCCCGAAGAACTCGGGCAGCACGCCGGTGAAGATGCCTCCGACGCGCAGCAGCGGTGCCGCCAAGGTCGAACTGGCGACCATCTCAGACCACGTGGCAAGCGGGAAGGCTACCATAGCGATGAGCAGCACCGTCGCCGCCAAGACAGCCTGGACGAGGCCAAGTAGCCCGCCGAGCAGATGATCGAGCCAGCCGAGGAAGAGCAGCCCCGCGAAAATCCGCAGCGCCGAGGCGGCGAGACTAGCGACGGCGCTCACCAGCATCATGACGCCAAGGAAGCCAATTGCCCCAGCGAGCTGTGGCTCGCTGATGAATGAACTGAGCCAGGTCGCCACGTCTGGCCCGTAGCGACCAGCCGCCACGACGCCGACCACAAGGCCCACCAGCGAAAGCACCTGCCGGATCAGTCCCCAATAAAGCCCCAGCAGGAAGAAGACCCCGGCCCCGATCAAGATGGTGTAGTCCAGATTGTTCATAGGTATAGCAATCCTACAGCGGTTGTTTCGCGCCCGCCCGGTGGCTGAAGCCACGGGCTACGGGGAACGAAGGCCGCCTACGCGGCCTGGATGCGCCTGCGAAGACAGGCTTCGCAGATCAAGAGCCGGGGACTTCAGTCCCCCGGATTCAATACCAGTATAGGATTGCGATAGAGAGCCTCCGCGAAGTGCCAAACTTCCCCGAAGCTACGCGCCGTCACCGCCGCCGCTGCCCCGCCCGCCGCGCCGCCGGCGGCGTTTGCTTGCGGCCTGCGGTTGTCCCGTGGGTACGTCACCCTGGGGCGCACGAAGTGGCTCAGGGCGCGCTTGTGGCGGTGGCGCGGGGGCGGGAGGGCTAGGCGGTGGGCCACTCCGGGGCGGTCTGGGGCCACGCGGCGCACGCGGCGGCGCACTCGCCTGCGGCGACTCCGACTTACGCGGTGGCGGCTCCGACTTACGCGGTGGCGACTCGGACTTACGCGGTGACGGCTCGGGCTTACGCGGCGGTGGCACCGCCCTGCGCGGCGCGGGGGCCGCAGACGGGGCCTCATCGGCAAAGGCCGCGAGGTCGTCGCTATCGTCAAGCAACTCAAGCCCGTCGATCTGCTCGTACTGGTCAATCTCATCGCGCAGCTTGCGCCGTTCGCCCTTATCGCGCTCAGGATGGCGATGCGGCGGGGCCGCCGGGGTGATGCCCTCGGCGCTGCGGGCGCGAGCCATGGCGGCCACCTGCGCCGTCGAAACCTCCACCAGCGCCAGATCGTACGTCTCGTGCATCCCGCTGCTCGCCAGTTGCACAATCAACTGCTGCTTGAGCACATGCTGGCTCACCACCTCGCCAGGGCCGTCGGGGGTCTGCACCCACGTGCCCTTGCGCGGCAGATTGGCGCGCATCGCCACGTACTGCTCGTGTTCGTACGAGAGACAGCAGAGCAGCCTGCCGCAGACGCCGCTAATCTTGGCGGGGTTCAGGGGCAGGTCCTGGTCTTTCGCCATCTTGATGCTGACGCGGGCATAGTCGGGCAGAAACGAAGCGCAGCAGAGGACGCGCCCGCAGGGGCCAATGCCGCCAAGCAGCTTGGCCTCGTCGCGGGGGCCGATCTGGCGCAGCTCGATCCGGCTCTTGAAGGTGCGCGCTAGGTCGCGCACCAGCAAGCGGAAATCGACCCGTTTCTCGGCGGTGAAGTAGAAGGTGAGGCGGGAGCCGTCAAAGCTGTACTCGGCCTTCACCAGATTCATCAGCAGGCCGTACTCGCGAACCTTCTCGCCGCAGCGGGCGAGCACCTCGCCGTGACGGGCCTGGAGGATGTGGAGGCGCTCAAGGTCAACTGGCTCGGCGCGGCGCACCACCGCTTTCAGCTCGCCGACAATCTCGCTGTCGGGAACCTCACGCGGTTCGTGGGCGACACGGGCCAACTCAAGGCCGCGCACCGTCTCGACAATGACGTGATCGCCGGTTTCAAGCGCAAGCTCGTGGGGATCGAA